>JANMFT010000181.1:0-3434 GCA_031374255.1 Limoniibacter sp.
GTTGGCTATGACGGCGTTGATGCGAGCCATGCCGCCAGCAAAGGTGTAATCGTAACGCACACGCCGCATGTCCTCGACGAGGAAGTTGCTGATACGACCATCGCCTTGCTGCTCAATACGCTCCGGCAATTTAACGCTGCGGAAAATTATCTGCGCGCGGGTAGCTGGGTAAAGGACGGGCCATACCCGCTGACGCCACTCACATTGCGCGGGCGCAAAATCGGCATTTTCGGTATGGGCCGCATTGGCAAGGCCGTCGCACGGCGTTTGGAAGGTTTTGGTGTTTCGATAGCCTATCACAACCGGCGTGCCGATGCGGGGGTTACTTATCCGTATTTTGACAGCCTATTAAGTTTGGCCAAAAATGTTGACACATTGATTTCCATTGCGCCATCGACGCCGGAAACCCATAAAATTGTCGGGCGCGATGTGCTGGAAGCGCTCGGGCCAAATGGCGTGTTTGTGAATATCGGACGCGGCACCACGGTGGACGAGGACGCCCTAATTTCATGCCTCACTGATGGCACAATTGCAGCAGCCGGCCTTGATGTGTTCTATGACGAGCCGCGTATACCGCAGGCGCTGATCGATCTACCGAATACGTGCCTGCTGCCGCATGTCGGTTCAGCGTCTGTTGCCACACGCATCGCAATGGCCGATTTGGTTGTGGATAATTTGATCAGTTATTTTGTCTACGGAACGGTCATTACCCCGGTGCCGGAATGCCAAGGTTTTGCAAAGCGGGCCTAAATCTTCGTGTTTTGCCTATTCGGCAGCTTCTGAATAAACGCTGAGGCGCTCGCTTGCATGTTTGCGTGCAGCATCGCCAAAAGCTTTGAAAATTGTGTTTGATGGTGTATCTGACGCAAACCAATATTCAGGGTGCCATTGCACCCCAACCGCGAACGCTTTTGCACCCGCCACTGATACCGCTTCAACGGTTCCGTCATCGGCAACAGCTTCAATTTGCAAACCATTGGCTAATCTATCGATGGCTTGGCGGTGCACTGAATTCACTGCAACCGGCCCTGCACCGAGAACGTCTGCAAGGCATGAGCCTTCCTTCACATGCACCGGATGGCGAATGGCAAAGCGCTCGGCTTGGATATCACTGACAATTGCGCGGTGATCCATCCGGTCCGGTTGTTCTTGAATTTCTGTGGCGAGGGAGCCGCCTAATGCGACGTTTAGCTCTTGAATGCCCCGGCAAATTGCCAATACCGGCACGCCCTTGGCAAGCGCCATGCGGATCATTGGCAGACTGGTTGAATCACGCGCATGATCATAGGGTTCATGGGCCTCGCTTGGCAAAGCACCATAGAGGGCAGGGTGCACGTTTGAGCGCGAACCGGTCACCAGTAGACCATCGACGCCAGCCAAAATCCCCTCAATATCAATGGCATCGCCAAAAGACGGCACAATCAATGGCGTCACGTTGGAACCGCGAATGGCAGCATCAAGATATTGCTGTGGGGCGGCATGCCACGTGTAATTTTCAAATGTTTTAACGTCAGCAATCACGGCAATCAACGGGGCACGCATTTCCAAGGTTCCGGCAAATCAAACAACAGCGCTATTAAGCGCGGGAGATGCGTTTTTTTCAAGGGAGAGAATTGCACTCGGGAAATCTTTTAAATCGATTTTATTTCTTAAACTGTTCGTATTTGGCAAATTTAACGCTTCTTATTTTGAAGCCGCCTTGCGCAGAGGCGCGGTCTATGGTGCAAATTGGAAATGTGGTTTTCAGTTAAACCCCATCAGGCTATTGTAATTAACGCCTTGACTATCGGGCGCATTTTTTGATCCACCACGGGAGGAAACTACATGGATCGTCGTTCATTTATCACTAAAGCCGGTGTCACCGGTGCAGGCGCAGTTGCAGCAACCGCCCTCGCATCACCGGCCGTTGCACAATCAATGCCGAAGGTCACATGGCGTTGCACATCATCATTCCCAAAATCGCTGGACACAATTTTTGGTGCCGCGGTGACTATGGCAAACTTCGTGAGAGAAGCCACGGGCGGCGCATTTGACATTCAAGTATTTGCGGCTGGCGAATTGGTGCCGGGCCTTGAGGCCGCGTCAGCGGCAGCTGCTGGTACAGTGGAAATGTCGCATACAGCCTCCTATTATTACTGGGGTAAAGACGCGACCTATGCGCTTGGCACAGCTATTCCCTTTGGCCTCAATGCGCGCCAGCAAAATGCCTGGCATTATCACGGCGGTGGTCTTGAGTTGCTGAACGAGTTCTACGCAACGCAAGGACTTTATTCAATGCCTTGCGGCAATACCGGTGCACAGATGGGCGGCTGGTACCGTAAAGAAATCAATACGCTGGCTGATATGCAGGGTCTCAAAATGCGTATTGGCGGCATGGGTGGCAAAATCATCGAGAAACTCGGTGTTGTGCCACAGCAAATTCCGGGCGGCGAAATTTATGCCGCGTTGGAAAAAGGCACAATTGATGCTGCCGAGTGGGTTGGCCCTTACGACGATAATAAACTTGGCTTCCAGAAAGTGGCGAAATATTACTACTATCCGGGTTGGTGGGAAGGCGGGCCGGTTTTGAATTCCATGATCAATCTGGCCAAATGGAACGAACTGACACCGGAATATAAAGCCATATTGTCAACAGCTTGCCGTGCTGCAAATGCTGACATGATGGCGAATTACGACAGCAAAAATCCGACTGCCTTGAAGGAATTGGTTGGCGGCGGCGCAGTGCTTCGTCCGTTCAGCCAAGAGATTTTGTCGGCTGCTTATGAAGCTGCCAAATCCACCTATGCTGAAATCAGTGCAGCAAACCCTGCTTTCAAGAAGATCTATGATCACCAATTGGCGTTCAAAAAAGACGCCTATTTGTGGGCGCAGCTTTCCGAATACACGTTCGATACGTTTATGATGATTCAGCAGCGTGCCAATAAATTGTAAGGTTTAATGGCAGTTTGAAATGTGAAACCCGGCGGGAAACTGCCGGGTTTTCTTTCGCCATTTGGCAGCTGCAATTTTGTTTGTCATTCCCGCGCAGGCGGGAATCCAGCTAAACTCAAATGTATTGAGCGGCTAACCTAGCTGGATGCCTGCCTTCGCGGGCATGACAATGATTTTCGATTTTTTTAATTTCGAAAACGTAGAGACGATTTACCCCAAAACCGCCTGAACCTTTTTCGGCAGGCTTTTACGCATTATGGAATAAGAAGCGGTCAAACGAGCAAACAACTCATCATCCGGTATGGCGCTCCAAGGCACCAAAACCCATGAACGGTGAAAATAAGGTGCTCTTATTGCACCGCCCATTTCAATCAACATTTGTGCGGATTCAACATCAGCGCATTTCAAAGAAACACCGGATTGGGAAGTGCCCATGACAGCAAACATTTTACCGCCGATTTTCCATGCATCATGACCACCACCCCAAGGGTCTGACCAAGTGG
>JANMFT010000187.1:0-9727 GCA_031374255.1 Limoniibacter sp.
CCGCCTTGTTGGTGGTGGTCAAGAACCACGACATCCGCGCCCATTGCTTTGGCAGCTGCAATTGGCAAGGCACTGTTGGTGCCACAATCGACGGTGATAATAAGTGAAGCACGGGCTGCAAGTGCCTGCATTGCTTCAACATTCGGCCCGTAGCCTTCAAATATCCGGTCTGGGATGTAAATCTCGGTCTCAATGCCAAAGTGCTGGCAGTAACGTGCAATCAACGCCGAAGATGCAGCCCCATCAACATCATAATCGCCAAAAATTGCAATTTTTTCTGACGCGAGGATCGCATCTGCAATACGCCGTGCCGCTTTGTTCATATCTGTAAAACGGGCAGGGTCGGGCAGAAGATCACGCAGTGTGGGGTTGAGGTAGCGTGTGGCATTTTCCGGCAACACGTCACGACCGGCCAATATTCGTGCCAATATTGGCGAGGCAATTTGATCTTGCGCCATGCGTTCCGCAACGGCTTCACCGCGCGCATCAAGTTTTGCAAACCAAGCTTGGCCGGTAACAGAACGTTCAACGTTCAAAAAGGGAAGTGTACCAGCCATGATTACCCATAGCGCTGGAGCATAGAAAAGCAAAAGCCCCGGATGCTTCCACCCGGGGCATTTTGATTTTATTTCCGCGCGACGGGCGCAACCAACGCCGTGATCCGGCGGATTGTCACGCGGCGGTTTTGCGCTTCGGGCTTTTGCGTGCGCACTTTGAGGTAGCGTTCGCCATACCCTTGCGTTGTGAGGTTTTCAGCAGGTATGCCAAACACATCCGTCAAAGCCACCGCAACAGACTCTGCACGGCGGTCAGACAGAACCAAATTGGCCTGATCTTTGCCCACTGCATCCGTGTGGCCTTCAATCAAGAATGTCTCGCCGGGGTTCTTTTTCAATATTTCAACCATGGCGTCCGCAACATTGGCAAGTTTCTCAACCTGCGCTTCCGGAATGGTTGCCTTTCCAAAGTCAAATGACAGCGAGTCCATATCAATCCTGCGCACCTTGTCGCGCACACGGGCCGAGCGTTTGACTTCGTTGACAGAATATAGTCGCTCGACGCGTTCAACCGGCGGCTCTTCGAGGAAGCTCAAAAAGTCGGTTTCGCGGGCGTTGGAGGCCACCAGAATATACTCGCGGATTGGAATGGTTAGAACCAAAGGCGGTAAGCCAATACCGGGGTCGATATAGTCAACGTAGATTTCGCTGTCATACTCCGGCGCATAAGCAAGCACATATTCATCGCCGTTCGGCATTATGCGGGTACGCTGGATGATATCGCCAAAGCGGTTGCGCACTGTTACAATTTGCACGCCGTTTGGCCGAACTATGGTTTCGCGGCTGCGACCGCGCGGTAATTCATCATAATAAACATCGTCTGAACGCGCTTGCAGCCGGTCAGAATCATTGTTCTGAATAATCAGCGTATTGTTGATGTTGATGATTGTGCGGTTGTCGATTTCTTGAATAATATTGATCTGCGGCTGCAGCGGGGGCGCGACAATCATGGGTGGCGCACTCATTCGTTGACCTTGCTCCACCAGAATGTCCGGTGCAACCACCGACATTGTTGCAGCCTGCGCTTCCACATCGCTTACTGGCGGCGGCGCGGCAGGCTCTAACGGGGCTGCAACCACAGGCGCTGCTTGACCTTCAACGGCGGGCGCTTCCGGCTCTTTGGCACTGTCCAATACGGGCGCACCGTTTTCAACGGGGAGCACAACATCCGGTGTCACAATTGTTTCCTGTGTTGAAGGCTCCACCGGTGCGGCTGGTTCGACCGCTGGCGCGGGTTCAGCAGGTGCTACTTCAGGTGCTGGCTCAACGGGTGCTACTTCAGGTGCTGGCTCAACGGGAGCAACTTCAGGTGCTGGCTCAACGGGGGCAACTTCAGGTGCTGGCTCTGCTGGCGCAGCTTCAGGCGCCGGTTCTTCCGGAGCAGGTGCAACTTCAGGTGCCGGTTCTGCGGGGGCAACTTCAGGTGCTGGCTCTGCTGGCGCAGCTTCAGGCGCCGGCTCTGCCGGAGCAGGTGCTGGCTCTGGTTCCGCCGGTGCAGGTTCGGGTACTGGCGCGGCATTTTGTGCTGCAGCCAATTCTGCTTCGGCTTGTGCCAGCGCGGCAGTAGCAGCTTCAACGTCGCCGCCATTTGCCGTTGCTGCTTCTAGGGCTGCACGCGCGGCAATAACTGCTGCGGTTGCTTCATCGACGCTCATTTGCACTTGCACAATTGCGCTTTGGCGCGGCGCATCAATCGGCAAAGGCGAAAGTGCCAGTGACGGCGTGATACCGAAAGCCAGCACGAAGGGTAGGGCGGTTGAAAGCAGCAAATGTTTGCGGATCATAAAAGAATCTCCAGATACCAGAACAGTGTTAGAGCAACGCTTTGTGGCAGCAATTGTTCCATTTCACGCTTTTATGCTGGCCTAGATGAACCTAGCCTGACGAATGAGCGCCTGCGCCAGCATATTCTCATAACGGATCCGCAGTACTTCAATTGCACCAAACCTTTTCAAATGCGGCGTGATGAATTGCGAATCGAGCAGCGTGTATCCGCGCGCGACTAACCGCTCTACCAACTTAATCAGGCACAGTTTTGAGGCGTCGGTTTCCCGCGAAAACATGCTTTCGCCAAAAAACGCTGAACCAAGCGAAATGCCGTAAAGGCCGCCGACAAGCTTGTCGCCACGCCAAGCTTCAACAGTATGGCAATGCCCGCGTTCGAACAATTCACCATAAGCGGTGCGGATTGCCCCGTTAATCCAAGTCGTTTCCCGCCCTGTTTTGGCTTCCGCGCAACCGTCAATTACAGCGTGGAAATTGGTGCTGTAGCGAAATTCAAGATTGGTCAGCCGCAACGTGCGCGCCAAGCGTTTTGAAACATGAAAACCATCGAGGGGGAGAATTCCGCGCACTTCAGGTTTAATCCACACCAGCTCATCAGATTCAGCGTCTTCCGCCATAGGGAAAACGCCGATCATATAGGCTTTCAGAACCAACTCCGGGTCAAGCCAGTCGCGTTGGGTTTGCGAACTCACCATGCGCTATTCTTTGGCAGCGAGATATTTCTCAAGCCAGTGAATATCATAATCGCCATTGGCAATATCAGGGTTGTTCACCAAGTCACGAAACAATGGCAGGGTGGTTTCAATTCCATCCACCACGAATTCATCCAACGCGCGGCGAAGGCGCATGAGGCACTCCACGCGGTTGCGGCCATGGACAATCAGTTTGCCGATCAGCGAATCATAATAGGGCGGTATGCGGTAACCGGCAAATACGCCTGAATCGACACGCACGCCAAGGCCGCCCGGCGTATGAAATTGAGTCACCAAACCGGGTGATGGCGTAAAAGTGCGGGGGTTCTCAGCATTGATGCGGCATTCAATAGCGTGACCAAAAAACGTTACGTCCTTTTGTTTCACCGATAGACCTGCGCCCGATGCAATACGGATTTGCTCATTGACCAAATCAATTCCCGTTACGGCTTCAGTCACAGGGTGTTCAACCTGCAGCCTTGTGTTCATCTCAATAAAATAGAATTCGCCATTTTCGTATAAAAACTCAATGGTGCCGGCACCCCGATACCCAAGCCCTTGAATGGCTTTGGCACAAATATCACCGATTTTCTTGCGCTCTTCTGCGTTGAGCGCAGGGGAGTTTGCCTCTTCCCAGACCTTTTGGTGACGGCGCTGCAGCGAGCAATCGCGCTCACCCAAATGGATACCTCCACCAAAACCATCACCCAAAACCTGCACTTCAATATGGCGGGGTTTTTGGAGATATTTTTCCATATAGACAGCATCATCGCCGAAAGCCGACGCAGCTTCAGACTTGGCAGTGTGAATAGCCTCCATCAAGCCCGCTTCATCCAGCGCAACTTTCATGCCGCGCCCGCCACCGCCCGATGCCGCTTTGATCAGCACTGGATAGCCGATACCAGCGGCAACGCGTTTGGCGTCCTGTTCGTTTTCAACCGCGCCTTCAGAGCCCGGCACAACGGGAATACCAAGGCGCTTGGCTGTGGCTTTAGCCTCAATCTTATCGCCCATAATACGGATATGGTCTGAGGTTGGCCCAATAAAAGTAATTTTATGGGCTTCTAGAATTTCAGCAAATTTGGCGTTTTCAGACAAAAAGCCATAGCCCGGGTGCACAGCATCAGCGCCTGTCACTTCGCAGGCTGCTAAAATATCCGGAATGTTCAAATACGATTGCCGCGATGGCGGCGGCCCAATGCAAACGCTTTCATCAGCAAGCCGTACATGCATTGCATCAGCGTCAGCAGTTGAATGCACGGCCACGGTTGCAATGCCAAGCTCTTTACAGGCCCGCAATATGCGAAGGGCAATTTCACCACGGTTGGCTATCAGGATTTTTTGAAACATGAGGGTGGCTTACTCGATTACGATCAAAGGCTGGCCAAACTCAACCGGATCGCCGCTTTCAACCAAAATTGCCGTCACGCGGCCCGCTTTGCCTGCAGCAATTTGGTTCATGGTTTTCATGGCTTCGATAATCAAAACCGTCTGGCCTTCTTTAACACTATCGCCGACTTCGCAAAATGAAGCTGCCCCAGGCGCGGGCGAGCGATAAGCGGTTCCAACCATCGGCGATTTTTGCGCATTAGGGTTGCTTAACGCTCCGGCAGCGGCAACCGGGGCGACAACAGCAGTTGCAATTGGGGCCGCCATGGCCATTGGCGCGTAAGCTTGCATTGGCGCAGCAGCAACGGCGCGCGATAAACGAATGCGTATATCCTCGTGGTCCACCTCAATCTCAGTCAAATTGCTCTGGTTGAGAATATCAGCAAGGTCGCGAATAAGGCGCTTATCAATGCCCGGGCGTTTGTCAGCCATGTTAGTTCCTGTTCAAGATTTAAGTGTGGTCGCTTTGCCAAGCGTCGCGGCAGCTGCAATTGCTAGACTGTAGCCCTCAACGCCCAATCCCACAATCACACCTTTTGCAACAGCGGATACAAACGAGTGATGGCGGAATTCTTCGCGCGCATGAATATTAGAGATATGCACTTCAATCACTTTGGTGTTCGCGCCTTTGATCGCATCGTGCAGCGCTATCGACGTGTGGGAATAAGCTCCGGGGTTCAAAACCACCATTGTGCCGGAAAGCCCTGCCTCTTGCAGCCAATTAACCAATTCATGTTCAGCGTTGGTTTGGCGGAAATCCACTGCAAATCCATGCGCCTTGCCGCTTTCCAAACAGAGTTTTTTCAAACCTTCTATCGTCAACGCGCCATAGATCTCTGGCTCTCGAAGGCCGAGCAGGTTCAAATTTGGCCCATTGAGAATAAGAAGTTTTTGCAAAGCAATTTCCGCTTTTCGGTGCTGATATGTGATAACTATAGTGAGGCTATCGCGCAACAAAACTGGCGATTGGGCGTTTCACCATAATTCTAAACCTTTTCCAGCGGTTTTAACGGCAAAAATCAATTGGTCGTGCTGATTGACTTAATTCCAGCGCTTAAAGCCTCAACGCCAACGGCTCCACTGACGATTTCGTCACCAATGATGTAGGTTGGTGTGCCTGTGATCTTGAGCGCATTGGCCAATGCGTAGGTGCGGTTAAAGCCTTCATTGACCGTGGGTTTTGCCATTGCCGCGCGCAAAGCCACCTCATCGCCGCCAAGACTTTTTGCAATATCCATAACGGATAATTCATCTGCCTTTTCAGTTGCGCTTAAAATTGCACTGTGAAATTCAGGGTATTTGGCAGGATAAAGCGAGTTAAACGCTGCGGCAACAATATGCGCCGCTGTTGAATCCGGCCCTAAAATCGGAAACGGTTGCAGCACTATTTTCACTTCAGGATTGGCTTTTTGCACAACCAGCATGTCTTCATGCGCTTTGCGGCAATAGCCACAATTATAATCGAAAAACTCAACCAGCGTGATTTTGCCGTTCGGGTTGCCGACAATGGGCGACGCCGGGTCTGAAATCAGCTTGGAACGGTTTTCAACAACCGCAGTTTTTGCCTCAACCGCTTCTTTATCAGCTTGAATTTGCGCATATTTCTGCTGCGCTTGCACTACAACTTCAGGATGGCGCTCCAGAAAATCGCGGATGGATTGATCAATCGCTGCATTGCCTTCGGCATTGTCAATCGTGTTTAGCGAAACAACTTCCGGTTCCACCGGTTTCACAATAGACGAAATACCTGCAAAAAATGCGGCACCCGCAAGGAAGAACGCGCCAAAGCCGATAGTATATTTATTCATTCACTTCACCTTATAAGTATCTGAAGTGAAATCACTTCTTGAATTTGATAATGTCTTGCGCACGCAGCCATTCTGGCGAGCCATTTGGCAATTTGGTTTGAGCTCGAATGGCAAATTTTTTGGCTTCTTGAAACTGACCAATATTGTAGTTCATCTCTGCCGTCGCCAATTCTGCCTCACCAATCCTGCCTACTGCACCGTAAGCCTGCGCCAACGCGCCATAGCCATCAGCACTGCGGGTGTCATAACTTATACCCGTTTCGATCGCCTTAATGGCAGCCTCAGTTTCACCGGCCGCCAGGAATGCCCGTCCTTGAGAAATACGGATGAGGCTGGATTTGCCTGATGTGAGCTTGATCGCAGAACCATACGCCTTTGCTGCCTCATTTGCTTTGTTTCCGCGAAGGTATGCATCGCCAAGAGCTTCGTAGAAGTAAGCATTTTTTGGCCGCTCTTTAATAAGCGCTTGCGCTTTTTTAATCGCACTTGCCGGGTTGCCCGCAATATTGCTGAGTACGGCATCGCCATAGCGTGCAGCTAAAGTTTTTGGATCTTTAAACACCCTGCGAAGTGCACCGGCGCCACCAATATAGGCAGCTATCTTAGCGCGCATTAAATCGTGCCGTTCTTGCAGACCGGGCTTGTCTCGTGCTTCAAAATATTTACTGGCCATCGCTTCTGTGCGCAGCGCTTCAACACGTTCGCGGGGAAGTGGATGGCTGATCTGATACGGGTCAACATTGCTGTTAAATTGCATACCGTTTGCCAGACGTTCAAAGGTTGTTAGCATTCCCTTGGCCGATTGGCCGGTTTTGGTGAGATAAACAACGGCGCTGGCATCAGCGGCACTTTCTTCGCTGCGCTGGTAGGCAAGCAGTCCACGCCTCGCGATCTCGCCTCCCGCCGCGGTTATGCCGCTGCCAACAGAGGCCACCCCTTTGTCACCACTTGCCGCACCGGCTGCGAGAGTGCCCATACCAATGATACTACTGAGAATGGCCATTGTACGCGCGGCATCCAGTTTTTCCCGCATGCGAAATTGGTGGCCGCCTGCAATATGCCCGGCCTCGTGTGCAAGAACGCCAATAATTTCATTGGGTGTTTCAGTTGCAATCAATGCGCCTGTGTAAACAAAAATGCGGCGGCCGGTGACAAACGCATTAAACGACGGATCATTCACAATAATGATTTCAATGCCTGAATTGCCGAGGCCTGCCGCTTTCAAAACCGGCGCGGCATACTCTTTTAAAAGCTGCTCAATTTCAGCATCGCGCACCACCGATACACCTTGCGCAACCGCCGGTTGCAGAGTGACCGCGAAGCTTATGGCCAGCGCAAAAATTAAATGCAGATATTTTTTCATCATATGAATTTAGCCAAATTGAAACGCGCGAGATAGCAAAAACTTGTCGATATCAAGAATGTTAATGCGGCGCATTTCAGGCGAAGTGATCTGAGGTTGCAAAATGGGCGCAGAAATAACAAACGGGCCAGAGTCAATATTCCAGCCCGCTTGCATAACACATTGAAGTTGCTTTGATTTTAGAAAAATCCGCTGCGCTTCCACCAACCTGCTTTGGGCTTTTGTTCAGCCCCTTCGGTTGATGTGCCGCTGCTGACAACCGTTACAACTTTTGGCTCAGCAGCCGTTTCAGCAGCTGCTATGCGGCCCCGCCTTGGTTTGGAAGCTTCGACAACAGCTTCTGTTTCATATGGCGCAATATCAGCCGGCGTTTCAGCTGTCACCACTGGTGCAACCTCAATCACCGGCGAGGTAATTTCGACAACTTCAACCGCTGCACTATTATTGACAGCATTTTCCGCGGCTTCTTCTGCCGCATCAGCTGCATCTTCAATCGCGTCGGCAGCGTCGTCTTGCGCTTTGAATGCGTCGAGCTCTTCTTGGCTAAACCCTACCGGCTCTGCACTTGGAACATAACGACGAGAATCGAAATCATTGCGGAAGCGGCGACCTGAACGGCGGCCACGGCGGCGTTTGCGTTTCGGGTCGTTACCATCTTGGCGGGCGTCAATCCGAGGGCTGCGTGGGGCATCGCCTTCTTTTTTGGCTTCGCCATCGACTGCAACTTCGCCTTCGGTTTTTACCTCATCACGCCCGCCGCGTTTGCGCTTACGGCGCCGCTTTTTGCCATTGCCGTCAGTGGCGCGGGTGCTTGCGTTTTCTTCGACGCCATCCTCCTCGTCGTCACCATCACTGGCATCAACATCAGAGATCTCATCTTCCTCCTCCTCAACATCAATAATGTCGGGGTCATTACCATCTTCAATATAAACAGGCGGAGTGATACCTTTGAGGAAATCACTTGGCACAACCGGGGTCGCAGGCCCGCCGCGCATAATGTGTGCTGCGTGTTCGGTCAGTGCGACGTCACCTTCAATATTGATTGTCACGCCAAATCGCGCTTCAAGCTCAAACAACGATTTGCGGTGCTTATTCAGCAAAATCATAGCTTTAGCCGGTGACAAACGCACAATTAAATCTGTGCGGGCGTCTTTGAGCAATGCCTCTTCGATCATACGCAATGACTGAAGGGCATGCGAAGAATCCGAGCGGATGAGGCCAGTGCCGGTGCAATGCGGGCAGGGTTGCATGGTGCTTTCCAGCACCGAAGCGCGGATGCGCTGACGGCTCATTTCCATCAAGCCGAAATGCGAAATCCGCCCGACTTGAATGCGAGCGCGATCGCTTTTCAGGCAATCTTTAAGCCGCTTTTCAACCGCGCGGTTGTTGCGGTTTTCCATCATGTCGATGAAATCGATTACAATCAGACCGGCCAAATCACGCAAGCGCAACTGGCGCGCAACCTCTTCGGCTGCCTCCAAATTGGTTTGCACCGCCGTGCTCTCAATCGACGACTCTTTGGTCGAACGGCCTGAGTTGACGTCGACCGAAACCAAGGCCTCTGTCTGGTTGATAATGATATAGCCGCCGGACTTAAGGCTCACATGCGGCTGCAACATTTTATCAAGTTGGCCATCAATGCCATTGCGCGAGAAAATCGGCAGCGGATCACGATACGGTTGCACGGCTTTGGCGTGGCTTGGCATTAGCATCCGCATAAAGTCTTTGGCTTCGCGGTAGCCTTCTTCGCCGGAAACCTGAATTTCGTCGATTTCTTTGCCGTATAAATCGCGGATCGAGCGCTTGATCAGGCTGCCTTCTTCATAGACAAGGCAAGGTGCTGAGGATGCCAGCGTCTTATCGCGCACATTGTCCCAGAGGCGCATTAGGTATTCATAGTCGCGTTTAACTTCGGGCTTGGTGCGGTTGGCACCAGCGGTGCGCAAAATAACGCCCATGCCTTTCGGCACTTCCAACTCGTCGACGATCGAGCGCAAGCGCTTGCGGTCGGTAATGCTGGTAATTTTGCGGGAGATACCACCACCACGCGCAGTGTTCGGCATCAAAACCGAATAGCGGCCCGCAAGAGACATATAAGTTGTGAGTGCCGCGCCTTTGTTCCCGCGCTCTTCC
>JANMFT010000199.1:0-2503 GCA_031374255.1 Limoniibacter sp.
TTTGGTATCACCAAACCGTCGCGCGGTGCTGTGCGCATTGGGACAAATATCGCGATTATCCGCTCCCCCGCTGACGCCATCAATCTTGGTATTGTTTATGTTCCGGAAGATCGCGGCAAGCAGGGCGCGATTAATGGACTGCCGATTTTCCAGAATGTTACTTTACCCTCACTCGATAAAACCTCGCGCTCGGGTTTTTTACGCATGGCACAAGAGTTCAAACTGGCCCGGGATTATACGCAGCGTTTGGATTTACGCGCTTCGGCGCTTGATCAGGATGTTGGTACGTTGTCCGGCGGCAATCAACAAAAAGTGGTCATTGCCAAATGGCTGGCGACAAGACCGCGCGTGATCATTCTGGATGAGCCCACCAAAGGTATCGACATTGGCTCTAAGGCCGCAGTGCATGAATTCATGGCCGAACTCGTGACCGACGGATTATCGATCATCATGGTATCTTCGGAAATTCCGGAAATTTTAGGGATGAGCGACCGTGTTATTGTCATGCGTGAAGGTAGAATTGTTGCGACACACATTAATCAGAATTTGACTCCGGAAATGCTGGTGAGTGATGCCGCCGGGATTGAAACCAAGGCGGCGGCGTGATGCTGCAAAAACTACTGAAATCCCGCGAGATTTTGCTGACAGGCATCATGCTCATATTGGTTGCCGGCATTGCACTGCGCTTTCCCGGTTTTGCCACGCCAGACAATTTGGCAAATGTGTTCAATGACACCTCGATTTTGATTATTCTTGCGCTTGGGCAAATGATCGTGATCGTCACGCGCTGTATTGACCTTTCAATGGCGGCCAATCTGGCATTGACAGGTATGGCGATTGCGATGCTCAGCCAGTTTGCTCCGGGAGTGTCCGTGCCGGTTTTGATTGCATTAGCCTTACTTATTGGAGCCATACTTGGCGGCGTAAACGGTCTGCTCGTTTGGAAAGCCCATATCCCGCCGATTGTTGTCACACTTGGCACGTTGACCATTTATCGCGGCATAATTTTTCTCATTTCCGGCGGCGAATGGATCAATGCCCATGAAATGAGCGATGTTTTCAAGGCGTTTCCGCGGATTGAAGTTTTGGGCCAGCCCATGTTGTCGTGGATTGCTGTGGCGGTGATCATTGCATTCATTGTGCTCGTATCGCGCACCGCTATTGGCCGCGCTTTTTACGCCGTTGGCGGCAACCCGCATGCTGCGGTTTATACAGGCATCGATGTTGGCAAAACGCGGTTTATCGCGTTCATGATTGCAGGGGCTTTGTCAGGGCTTGCGGGCTATCTTTGGGTGGCGCGTTATGCCGTTGCCTATGTTGATATTGCAGGCGGATTTGAATTGGATGTGGTGGCAGCCTGCGTCATTGGCGGGGTTTCGATTGCAGGCGGCATTGGTTCGGTCGGCGGGGCGGCGCTTGGTGCATTGTTCATTGGCATCATCAAAAACGCTTTGCCGGTGGTGGATATTTCACCGTTTTGGCAACTTGCGATTTCTGGAACCGCCATCATTTTGGCGGTTGCGTTCAACGCCCGCTCTGAGCGTCGCAAAGGCCGTATTATCCTCAAACAGGCGGAAGCAGTGCGATGAGTGTTGTCCGCCATCTACCCGACACGCTCGGCACTCCATGGGGCAAACGGCTCAAAAGCTGGGAGGCTTTGCTGCTGGCAGTGGGTGTCGTGATTTTTATCATCAACTCATTTGCCTCTCCGTATTTTTTAAACGCATGGAACCTGTCTGACGCCACGTTCAATTTTACCGAAAAAGCTATGATTGCTTTTGCAATGGCCCTGCTGATTATCTCCGGTGAAATTGATTTATCGGTTGCCGCCATCATTGCGCTTGCCTCAACCATAATGGGCTATGCGGCTACGCTTGGATTTGACACGCCTGCCCTCGTGGTAATTGGCTTGGTCGTCGGAGTTGCTTGCGGCGCTTTCAATGGCACTTTGGTAACGCTGTTTAATTTGCCATCTATTGTTGTTACCATCGGCACGATGAGCCTGTTTCGCGGGCTGTCTTACATCGTGTTGGGCGACGGCGCGTTTACCAAATATCCGGCAGGCTTTTCGTATTTTGGCCAAGGCTATGTTTGGTGGGTGGTTTCATTTGAGCTAGTGTTGTTTTCCGTCATGGCAGTGATTTTTGGTATCTTACTACACCGCACAAGTTTTGGACGCGCGATCTATGCCATCGGCAATAATCCGGTTGCCGCTTTGTTTTCCGGCATACGCGTTGCGCGCGTAAAGTTCATTTTGTTTTTGCTGACCGGGCTAACGTCCGGCATTGCCGCTGTGTGTTTGACTTCGCGCCTAGGCTCAACTCGGCCTTCCATTGCCTTTGGTTGGGAACTTGAAATTGTAACGATGGTGGTGCTGGGTGGAATTGGCATTGCGGGTGGCACTGGTTCAATGCTTGGTGTGGTGCTGGCGGTTTTACTGCTTGGCATGATTTCCTTTGGTTTAGCCCTGATGAACGTTCCGGGTATTGTGGCTGGAATTTTT
>JANMFT010000200.1:0-2345 GCA_031374255.1 Limoniibacter sp.
GCCGCTGCGGCTTCTGCTGTTGGAGCGTAGCCTTCAACAATAATCTTATCGCCCTCTTTTCTGGCCATCCAGACATAAGGGGATATTGCGGCGGGTTCAGCTGCAACAGGTTCTGGTGCCGGTTCAGCCGGTTTTGCTGCAATTACAAGCGCTGCCGCGCCTTCCGAAGGGGCGAAAGCCTCCGCACCCAAATAGCGCGCGCTAAGCGCATGATCCCCATCGCCGAGTGAACGAGTTAGTGTTGCCACACCGGCAGTGAGTGGCTCAAATCCAATAGCCGTTGATCCATCCATGAACATGATGGAGCCGGTCGGCGCGCCTTCAGGTGCAGCCACCGTTGCGGTTAAAGTGACAGGCTCACCGGATTTGCCTTCTGTGGGTGACACGGTGAGGACTGTTCTTGTTTCCGCAGCAATAACAGCGACAGGCTCGACTGCTGCTGCCACTGCTGGCGGAACGATAGTTGAAGCGGCAATCGTCAGGCCTTCCGGTAATGCGCCGGCCAAAGCGGCCTGTGCCTCGGCGAAAATCTCAGGTGTATCTGTGACACCGTTGACGGCCAGCGCCATATTGTTGAGGCCAACTTCACCGGTGGTGAAACGCGGCAACTGTTCAAGTGCAAAGCCTGCAAGCGCGGCAAAACCAGCAGGCGCGCCGCGTGCGAGCGTTAACTTGTCATTGACGGCTATGCCCGGCATGGCGGCTTGCGTTTTTGCAATCAATTCAACGCGGGTGACTTCATCGGGCACGTTACCCGCAAGGGTGATTCCTTCGGGCGCTTTGATGGCGCTGAACGTGTAAGGATCTGCCATATCAAGAAGACCGGTCTTGTTGGTGACCACGCGCACATCATAGGCGGCTGACGCCAATTTGGCAGCATCCGCTTGCGCTTCCTCTGAAGGGGCGGTGCCGGTGAGTGTAAGATCGCGTCCGTCAAGCTCAACTTTGGCCCATGGGTGAGTTGCGGTCAGCGCGGTGTTGGCCAGTGTTGTCAATTCGGTTTCAACCGGCTCGCCGCGGAACCAAACCGCAAGTGCACCCAAAAACAGCGTGGCAAAAATGCCAGGCCAAATCCAACGTCGCCAATCACACATGAGCGTACCGCCCCTCGCAGAGTTTATCTTAATCCGCGTGGCAAACAGCCGCGCGACATCTCAAGCTGAGTGTTTATGGAAAGTTAACAGCATTTCAAGCTGATTCATCAATATGATGTGAAACGCGCCGGCAATTTACCGGGGCAAAGACAATTGATCAGGTGAAAGTCTGTGGAGAAAGTCAGAATTTTATTTGAGTTCTACGGGCTTAGTCATTCCCGCCTCTTGTGCGGGAACCCAGACTTGTTTTTCAAATTGAAGAATGATGCTGTCTTCCCAAACATAGTCTGGGTTCCCGCACAAGAGGCGGGAATGACTAAATGATTGAAATTTCGTGCTGGTGGAAACCCAACAAAAAACCCGGCAGTTGCCTGCCGGGTTTCTATACCAACTAACCAATTGCGCCGGAGCGCGTTTGATTAGAATGAACGCTGGAAGCGTACGCGCGCAGTAATGAAGTCATTGGTTGCAAACGCAGCAGATTCGCCTTCAAACGAGTTGTACTCAACTTGGGTGCGAACCAAGAAGTTCTTAACAGGTTTCCAGTCAATGTTTCCACCAATCGCAAATCCATCGGAGTTGCTGTACACACCGGCAGGTGTAGGTCCATTAACCAGTGAACCGTTCACGCCTGACCAATATTGGCCGGTAACTGCAACAGTTACCGTGTCAGAAACCTTCTGCTGATAAGCCGCCGCGATTGACCATTCAGACAGGTTCCAAGAGTAGTTTGGATCGGTGGAGTATACACCAGCAATCTCGAAACGACCGCCTTCAGTCACGTCAGCACCAATGCGAAGCTTGGCAGCAGTTTCACCACGTTCCTCATCATACGCAACGAATGCGCGCACTGCAAATGCACCGGCAGAAAAGCCAGCATTTGCAGAGATGTTTGGAACATAATTGGTTTCTACTGAAGCCTCATCCAAACCAATGGTGGCATCAAAGCCGCCAGAGGCGAATGTGTAGCTGATGGTGTTACCGGTTGTGCCGCCAAGATCATCGGCTTCACCAACTATACCGCCGTCAAACGCATTTGCAAACGTACCCATTTTCAAGCCGCCAAGAGAAATATAAGCAGATTCAATGTATGAGAGGTCAGCTGTACCGGCGCCAGAGCGGAACTCGGTGCGGACTTCCATGAAACCTTCAAGGGTTCCAAGCTCGGTATCTGATTTGGCAGACAATTGAATGCTTGCAACGGTTCTTTTTAGGAAACGATCTTGGAAGTCGTTGAAATCAATTTGGTAA
>JANMFT010000251.1:0-12033 GCA_031374255.1 Limoniibacter sp.
CCGTCAACTGTGTCCCGCTCGATCATATCCACCAAGGCTTCGCCGCAGCACAAGATCATCGCAACCACTCCACATTATCTGAAATTTGACTAGCCAATAATTACCTTTGGGGAAATGGCTGGAAAGGTTTTCAACCACCAAAGCGCAGGTAAAAGCGCACAAATGCAAATGATTGCCAAGCCAGCTGCAAAGTTCAGTGCTGTTGGCGCTAGAAAACTCACAATTAACGATACCAAAATACCTGCACCCAATTGTGCAAAGCTGCCGGATAGAGCAGCTGCGAAGGCTGCAATCGTGCCGTGCGGATCCAGTACCAAGCTTGTGCCATTGGAAACCACAACGAGGAAACTTGTTGCAAACAGCACCAAAGACAGCGCAATCGCAATCGGGCCATCAAGGCCAAGAACCACCAAACCAACCATGATCAACGCCGCAACCACCAATACGCAAGCGCCTGTGGCCAAGGCAAAAGGCACGCCGAGCCGCACAATCAAAACGCGGTTGATCTGCTGGCCGATGATAATGCCAATCCCGTGCAGTGCAAACAGCGCGGCAAAATAAAGGCCCTCAACGCCATATTCTAACGCAAACATGGCAGGCACCATTGACAGAATGAAGATCATCGAACTCATGATGATGGGGCCATAGAGCAGAAAGAAGCGGGACTGCCGGTTGCCCATTATTGCGGCTGTGGATTTGCGCAATTGATGAAACGACAGCGGCGTTTTGTGACGTGATGTTTCGTCGATGAAATAAAGACCGATCAGCAGTAACGCACCGAGCACGGCCAATCCCAAAAACACCGCACGCCACGAGATAAATGTTAAAAACGCCGCGCCTATGAACGGGCCTAAAATCGGGCCAATCGCAAAAATAGTCGTCGCAATTGCCATGTTTGCCGCCAATTCTTTGCCGGAATAAAGATCGCGGATGATAGCGCGTGCCACAGTTCCGGCGGCAGATGCGCCAAGGCCCTGCACAACACGTGCGGCAATCAACATTTCCGGCGAAGTGGCAAATGCTGCTGCAAAAGAAGCCAAAACAAACAGCGATACCCCGCCGACAATGGCGGGCTTTCGGCCATAGCGGTCAGAAAAAATGCCCCAAAACAATTGCCCAAACCCAAGCGCCAGCACAAACAGCGAAATCGTAAGCTGAATTGTCGAAACTGGTGCGTTGAACTCTCGAGCCATCGCCGGAATGGCTGGCAGTGTTATGTCAATTGAAAACGCGGTAATCGACATCAGCACACCGGCATAGAAGACGGGCCATTTATCTTTGAACATGTCCGTCTTCATTTGTGCGTTATTTACCGGCCAAGGCATTGCACTTCAAAGTGCTTGACGCAACCGCGTTGACGTATGACAAGTCCGGCTCGCATTAAAGTGGCGGCACAAATGGCGCAGGACTAAGCGCGGGTGTTTGGGTGACAGGGGTAGATTATGGATTTCAGGCAGATTGCCGCTGATGTTTCAGTTGCCGGGCAAATTGAGGTTGACGATATTGCGGTGCTCCGCAGCGCCGGATTCAAATCGATCATCTGCAACCGGCCTGACAATGAGGATGCCAGCCAAACCCCGGCTGATGTTATACGTTCTGCGATTTTAGCCGCTGGTCTCGAACACCGCCTCATACCCGTGAGCGGAACACTTGGCGCAAGCGACGAAAACGTTGAGGCAACCATTACCGCGCTTGATGAATTGCCGCGCCCGATTTTAGCTTATTGCCGCTCCGGCGCACGCTCAACCAATCTCTATCAAATGGCGGTAATGCGCGGCGCAAAACCCTAAGCCAGAGATAAACGTGCATAGTTGAGCGTGTGGCGTTTCGTTTGGCCACTGCCTCGCCTATATTTAGCCGATGACCATCCGCCAATTGCCCGAACCTGTGATCAACCAAATCGCTGCAGGCGAAGTGGTGGAGCGGCCTGCAAGTGTGGTAAAAGAACTCGTCGAAAACGCGCTTGATGCCGGTGCAACGCATATTGATGTCACGGCAAGCGGGGGCGGCCTCGCATTGATCCGCGTCACTGATAATGGATCAGGTATTGCGGCTGACGAATTGGAACTGGCCGTTGCGCGGCACTGCACGTCCAAGTTGGACGGCGCAATTGACGATATTCAATGGCTTGGGTTTCGCGGTGAGGCGCTGCCGTCCATTGGCTCGGTTGCAAGGTTGACTTTGACATCGCGCAGAATGGGCAGTGATGCCGGTGCGGCCATCACAGTAACCGGTGGCAAAAGCGCAGGCGTCACCCCTGCCCCGATGAACCGCGGCACGGTTGTTGAAGTGAAAGACTTGTTTTTCAATGTTCCGGCGCGGCTGAAGTTTTTGCGGTCAGCGCAAGCAGAATCCACTGCAATATCTGAAATTATCCGGCGTATTGCCCTGGCACGGCCTGATGTGCATTTCGCGCTTGGTGGTGTTCAGGCGGGGTTGATTGATCTGCCCGCTTCCACTCATGATGATGCTTTGCTGCGAAGGGTGCGTCAAATTTTCGGCGCAGATTTTGCCGACAGTGCGCTTGAAATAGACGGGGAACGCGAAGGCGCGCGGCTTTTCGGGTTTGCCAGCCCGCCCGCCGTAAATCGCGCCAACAGCCGAATGCAATTTGTGTTTGTCAATGGCCGCGCCATTCGCGACAGGCAAATTTTGGGCGCTATTGCCGGAGCTTATTTAGACCGTTTGCCGCGCGGGCGTTATGCCAGCGCTGCATTGTTTATCGAAGTTGAGCCACATTTGGTGGATGTGAACGTGCATCCTGCAAAAGCTGAAGTCAGGTTCCGCGACCCCGGCCTTATTCGCGGTTTGATTGTCGGTTCAATTCGTGAAGCGCTTGACCGGCAAGGCCTCACTTCCAACAATGCTGCAACACGGAATTTTGCGGCGATGGCCAAACCCGGAAGTGTGATGCAGGGATTTCAATCGCCGCGCGCGCCAATCCGCGCGTCTATGCAAATGCCGCTTGATGTTTCAACACTTGAGCATTTTGCGCATGAGGAACCAGCGCCCTATCAAGCATTTACGCCGTCCGCACGGAGCGAACCCAATGAGGCAGGCGCAACCGGACGCCTTGGCGCAGCGCGGGCGCAGCTGCACCGCAACTATATTGTTGCGCAAACCGAAGATGGTATTGTGCTGGTCGATCAACATGCCGCGCATGAACGGCTGGTGTTTGAGGCCTTGAAACGCGGACTGCAAACCAATGGTGCGCCATCTCAAATGTTGCTGATGCCGGATATTGTGTCTTTGCCGGAAACCGATGCATTGCGCGTTTTGAACCACACTGAAACGCTTTCAAAATTCGGGTTGATCATTGAGGGTTTCGGCGCTGGCGCTATATCAGTTAGTGGCACACCTTCAATGCTGGGGGATGTGGATACCAAAAAATTGATCCTCGACCTTGCGGATGAACTGGCGGAAAGTGGTCAAAGCCGCGCGCTTGAAAACCGGATCGATGGTATTGCCTCACGGATTGCCTGCCACAGTTCTGTGCGATCGGGCCGTGAGATGCGCGTTGAAGAAATGAATGCACTGCTCCGTAAAATGGAAGTGACGCCCGGCTCAGATACTTGCAATCACGGGCGGCCGACATTTGTCGAGTTGAAGCTTGCCGATATTGAAAGACTGTTCGAGCGCAGATAAGACAGGCCGATGATGAACCGAATGGAAAGCAACGGGCCCGCGCGGCTGCGTTACAAAGATGCCGAGTTTGAGGTGCTGGTTTCTGGCGCCTATGCGCTGTGTGCGGTAACGGGCCGCCAGATCTTACTGGACGAACTCAAATATTGGAGCGTTGACCGGCAAGAGCCTTATGCAGATGTGTTGGCTTCAGTAAAACGCGAGCGTGAGGTCAACCCAAAGTTGCCACGCTGAATGGAATATTCAAAGTGTGTTATCAAGGAGATTTAGATGAAACGAATTTGTTTGTGTCTGGCTGTTGTTCTCAGTGGTTGCGGCACTCCGCCGGGCGTCAATTCTGATGTCCCAAATGTCGCTTATGCTGGTTTAACAAGACCAGTGCCAGCAGTTCAAGATGATATTGAGATCATAGCATCAGCTGCTGACACTTCAGTTCCAGTTTCGGGTGTATCATGTAAGAATAAACTTTGGGACCCAGCACCTTCTAAGGAAAACGCGACGCAGTTGATGAAAAACGATGCGAAAGAAAAAGGGTTCAATGCCGTTCACTCAGTTACAGTCAATTCAGTCGCTGGAGCCGTTGTTATCAACTGTTGGCAAGCAATCGAAGCGAAAGGTTTTGCAGTCAATAAAACTCAGACAAATACCAAACCTGCCGAGTAACTTATCGGACTTCAAACCGCTTTAAATCGCCTTACAGCTTCATCAAACGCCCGTTTCATCACCATGTCGTCTTGAATTGTGATCTGCACCGGCACGATGACAATGCGCTCATTCATTTGCACATGGAGTGCGGATTGACCGCTGATGCGGACGGCGTCTTTTTCGGTTGTAACCAGAAGTAAATCGCCGGAATCATCAATCAAGGATTGCAGTTCGGTGTCCGCAAAAACATGGTGATCAGGAAAGCTGCGGGTTTGGACGATGACAGCACCCATTGATTGCAAGGTGGCGTAAAACTTTTCCGGATCGGCAATGCCTGCAAATGCCATGACGCGCTTTCCTTTGACCTTGCCGATGTTGCGCGGTGATATTGCTGCGCGGGAAACCGGTTTTGCTGCGCGCGAAGCAGCGCGAACCACCGCGTCTCCCGCATCGCCTTGCCCAACCACAATAATTTGATCGGCCAGCGGCAACTGAACATGCAAAGGCGCGCGAAGCGGCCCGCTTGGCATCACAAAGCCATTGCCAATACCGCGCCGCGCATCAACAGCAATCATGGCGTGATCAATGGCAATGGAGCGGCTTTGAAAGCCATCATCCATAATGGCTATTGTGCAGCCTGCCTCTGCCAATAGTTTTGCGCCCGCCAAACGGTCAACACCGACTGCCACAGGAGCGGCGCGCATAAGCAGCATGGCTTCATCGCCAATGATTGCGGCAGTGTCATTTTCACCGGTAAGGCGCGCTTGTTTGACCAAGCCGCCATGGCCACGCGTTATAAAACCAGGCTTAAATCCTTCGGCCCTAGCGGCTTTTGCTACCGCCAAGGCCAAAGGTGTTTTGCCTGATCCACCGGCAGTGAAATTACCGACACAGATGACCGGCAAAGGCGCGCGCGCGGCACTTGCTGTTTGCATTTTGCCCGCAGAAACACGCCCGTAAACCCATGAGAATGGCGCCAGCACCCAAGCGTTAAAGCCGGGTTTGCTCCACCAAAATGCGGGCGCTGAGCCAAACATAGGTTACGGCTTTTTCGGTTTTGGCGGCTCTAGCCGCGCTTTTAAAATCAGCGGTGCAATATGCGGCTCAAGCGCTTGGCGGGTGCGCAGCAATGCCCCTTGCATAGAATTGACAGTGGTAAACGCAGCATCTGCCATGGCATCCCGCCTTGGCTTATCTGTCAACAGACGTCCCACTGCATTGACCAAAGCATTGGCATCAGCCACCAGACCGGCTCCGCCGTTTTTCAAAAGTTTTTGATAGGACTCGCGGAAATTCTGCACATTACGCCCGGAGACAATCGCTGTGCTGAGCATGGCTGGCTCAAGTGGATTTTGGCCGCCGGAACCGGTCATCGAGTTGCCGACAAATACGACTTCCACAAGCCGCAAGAACACGCCCATTTCACCGATCGTATCGCAAAGGTAGACGTCTATTTCAGGCGTTATTGCCTCGCCTGTGGAGCGCAAGGCCACGCTTAGTCCTTTGGCCTGCAATGTGTTTTTGATTTCAACGCAACGATCAGGATGACGCGGCACCAAAATCGTCAGCAGGCCCGGTATGCGTCCAATCAAGGCTTGATGCACGTTGGCGGCGATAATCTCCTCGCCATTATGGGTGGAAATTGCGGCCCAGCGCGGACGGTTGCCAATCTCGCGTTCAATCCGCGCGCGCTCTTCCGGCTTATCGGGTGGCGGCGGACTATCGGCTTTCAAGTTGCCGGAGATCGTTACAGGCCGCGCCCCCAAATCGAGAAAGCGCTCACCATCAACATCAGACTGCGCAACGACATGCGACAGGTTTTCCATTAGCGCTTCAGCAAGGCTGATGCGTTTTAGCCAAGATTGAAACGACCGGTCAGACAGGCGGCCATTTACAATCACCTGCGGTATGCGGCGCGCGCCAAGCTCCAATATCGTCATTGGCCAAATTTCAGATTCAGCAATAATCGCCAAATCCGGTTGCCAATGATTGAGGAATCTTGAAACAGCCGGCTGCAAATCCAACGGCACATATTGATGGATGAGCTTATTACCCATCCGGTCTGACACCAGTTTGGCGGATGTAACCGTCCCGGTGGTCAGCACCACAGTCAGGCCATCATCAACGAGGCTTTCCAGCAATGGAGCAACAGCAGCCGTCTCTCCAACGCTTACGGCATGCGCCCAGACCAGCGGGCCGTGCGGCCGCTCAACGCTTGCAACACCATAACGTTCACGGCGGCGTTCACGGTCTTCCTTGCCTTTTGACGCGCGCCAGCGGACATAGCTGCCGATGAAGGGATAGGCCCCCGCCCCGAGCATACGGTACGCTTTAAGCGTGGCTCTGGCCCAGCGCGCACTCATTGAGGTGAATTATCCTTTATACCCGCATCGGTCGCTGCGCGGCGCGTAACCTCGTTTACAGCAATAGTGACTTGTTTTTGCTTTTCGGCCAAATCATCATCGGGTCTGACAAAGACAGGCTCACCAACGGCAAAACCGCGTCTGCCAAAAGGCAAATTCAAAGTTGCTTTGTCCCAACTGTTTGTAAAGACATATCGGTTGGATGTCGCGTAAGCGACCGGAATAATCGGTCGGCCCGAAATGCGGGCCAGCATGACAATGCCCTCTCCGGCTTGGCGTCGGGTGCTGTGCGATATATCTGCGATCATAACCACGGACCGGCCTTCGTTAAGTGAGCGACGCAATGTAAGCAAAGCTTTTGCGCCGCCACGATCCAGTTTTTGTTTGGCATCGCGCCCGCCGGAACCACGAATTGTGCGAACCCCCATACGCTGCAAAATGCTGGCATTGATTTCGGCATCGGCGTTTTTTGAAATCAGTGCATCAACCGGTTTGCCCTTTGGCCACATAAACGGCACCAAAAAGTGCTGGCCGTGCCAAAGCGCGATAATGGCCGGCAAGTGCGGCTCAACCAAAGGCCATGGTGCTTGGCTCGTGCTGCGCTGTGCCTTATGCGTGAGACGCATGAACTGATATAGCGCGCCACTGGCTACGCGCATAATAATGCCGCTGCGCAGCAAGGCTTTACGCCACTGCCGTGAGCCAAAAGCTGGTTTCGCGGTTGGTTCAATTGACACAGCAACATTACTCATCGCACGCAAAATACTTCAAAGCTGATCGCCTGTTTCGGGGTCAAGCAGTCGGTGCAAATGCACAACGAAATAGCGCATATGGGCGTTGTCCACGCTCCCTTGTGCTTTGGACTTCCAAGCATCGCGGGCCGAAGCAAAATCAGGATACATGCCGACAAAATCCATTTTGCTCAAATCGCGAAACTCAGTTGAGCCGAGCGACTTTAATTCGCCGCCAAATACCAAATGGAGCAATTGTTTCTTATCTGCCTGATTTACCATGTTTAATCCGGAGCCGTTTGCAATGCGCGCTGATTAGCCCATCGCACTTGAGCGGACAACCGCTAATAAGGGTTGAACAAGGTTGTTTCTGGCGGCGAGCATAGCGCCCAGCTTTGGTGATGCTGCCGAATAATCGACGGACGAACCGTCAATATTGAGCAATTGTGCTCCGGCTTCATCGACAATCAAATCAGCCGCAGCAATGTCCCAAAACGCTGATTTCGGTTTGACCAATGTGGCATCAAGGCTGTCGTCGGCGACCATTGCCAGACGCAACGCCAACGATGGCACATATGGCATTGGTTTAACGGTGAATTTGCTTTGTTCTTGCAGGCTCCTGATTAACGGTTTTGGTCCCGCTATACGCAACTCAGCACTTTGTATTTGGACTTGTTTTGATAAAACAACGCCGTTTCGATATGCGCCCTGCCCTAGAGCAGCGCTATAGACCGTGTCGCTCACCGGACAATAGAGAACCCCGAATATGGGCCTGCCCGCTTCAATAAGACCGATGCTTATGCACCAATCGGCGGTTTCGGCGATAAAGGCACGCGTGCCGTCAATCGGGTCAACCACGAAGCTGCGCAGAGCCTTATGGCGTGAACCATCATCTTCACGTTCCTCCGATAGCCAACCATAATCAGGCCGCGCAGTTCGAAGATTATCATGAAGGAAAGCATCAATTGCCAAATCAGCCTCGGTAACCGGCGAGGCGTCACCTTTGATTGTGATCTCCGGTGCTTTGGCAAAATACGACATGGCAATGGCGGCGGCCTGCTTTGCAGTATCCAAAATTAAGTCGAGATCTACAGAGTTGGATTTGGTCATGCGGCAGCTGTAGCCCCGCCAACCATCATGCCTTCGATCGCAATTGTTGGCGCTGCGGTGGAATAATTGCGGTCAACATCGTTGGCGAGCACTAAACGCTTGAACATTGTTTGCAAATCAGAAGCGATGGTAAACTCAGCCACCGGCCGCGTGATTTCGCCGTTCTCGATCAAGAATCCGCTCGCGCCGCGGCTGTATTGGCCAGTGATCATGTTGACGCCTTGGCCAATAACCTCGGTGATATAAATGCCGTTACCGACTGACTTGATCAATTCTTCCGGCGACATTTGCCCGGGTTCAAACGCAAAATTTGTCGATGACGGTCCTACTCCTGAACCGCCGCGTGAACCACGCCCGTTGGTTTTAAAGCCAAGTTCGCGGGCCGCTGATGAAGACAACAGCCAGCACTGCAACACGCCGTCAATGACAATATCAAGCGGCTGGCCGCGCACACCTTCGCCATCAAACGGGCGGGACGCACCGCGGCGTTTCACCAGCGGATTATCCGTGACGTGGAAGCCCTTTGGCAAAATCTGCTCGCCCAAACTGTCTTTCAAAAAGCTGGTTTTGCGGGCAACAGAAATTCCATTGATTGCGCCTGATAAGTGGCCCGCAATTGAACGCGACACGCGCGGATCAAGCACCACTGTTTGCAAGCCGGTTTCCAACTTGCCCGGATTGAGGCGGCGCACGGCGCGCGTCCCCGCATTTTTACCAATCTCCGACGGGTCTGCCAAATCATTAAAAAAGATGCGCGATGAATAATCATAATCGCGCTCCATGAGCGTGCCTTCGCCTGCTATAACGCTGGCAGAAACCGAAAAGCCGGAGCGCTTGTAAGCGCCTGAAAAGCCGTGCGATGTAACAAGCACCGCGCCGCTGGAACCATAGCCTGCCGATGCACCAATGCTGTTGGCAACGCCTTTTACGCCAAGTGCAGCTGCCTCACATTCAAGCGCCATCTCACGAAAACGGTCCGCGCCAGGTTCTGTGCCGTCAAATAAATCAAGGTCGATGATACCCTTCGCCAACAGATCGGCGTCTGCCAAACCTTGCGATAAATCTTCGGGCGAGACTTTGGCCATTGCGACCGCGCGTTCAGCCAGTTTTTGCGGATCGGCGGTCGCGTCTGCGGAAATTGAAGCAACACGGTTGCCGACAAATACGCGGAATGCAATCGAACTGCTTTCGGCGTTTTCGCTGTCTTCAACAACCCCGTTTCTGACGCTGATACCAACCGAAACTGATTGACCGGCCACAGCATCAGAGGCCGTTGCGCCTGCTTTCTTGGCTTCAAACACCAGGTTTTCGGCGGCTTTGAGGAGTTGCTGTTCGGCGCTATTCTTACTCATGGTTAGCCTCTTGCTCGACAGCCGAAATCAGGATTGGCCGGAAAACGGGTTGATTGTCGGGCAAGGTTGCGCGACAAGCTTATGATGCTTGATCTATGGCGTGACCGTGCGCCGTGCAAGTGTACTTTTCCTCACCAAACGCGAAAGCTTCCATCCATGGCACTTGCAGAAACCGGGCCGAACCTTTTTGCTCAAGCGCTGGTGATACTTGGCGCGGCGGTTGTAGCAGCACCGATTTTCAAGCGTATTGGGCTTGGAACGGTGCTCGGCTATCTGGCAGCAGGCATTATTGTCGGGCCGGTGCTTGGTTTGATCGGGCAAGGTGAAGACATATTGCACGTGGCTGAACTTGGCGTCGTGATGCTGTTGTTTATAATTGGATTGGAGCTAAAACCGAGCCGGTTATGGGCGCTCAGGCGGGATATTTTCGGGCTGGGCCTCGCTCAAGTTCTAACCTGCGGGTTTGCGCTGATGGGCGCGGCCATGATGTTATCCGGGTTGGAATGGCGCGCGGCAATGATCATCGGATTTGGCTTGTCGCTGTCGTCGACCGCATTTGCAATGCAACTCTTGGAATCGCGCCATGAGATGAATACGCCTTATGGACAGCGCGCATTTTCGATATTGCTGTTCCAAGATTTGGCCATTGTGCCGTTATTGGCGCTGATCCCGCTACTCGCGCCAACGACAGTAGATACCGGCGAAAACCTCTTTGTGACGATTGCTATAGCGCTTTTGGCTGTTGCAGCTTTGATTGCAGCGGGCCGCTATTTACTCAATCCGATGTTCAGGATCATTGCCAATACAGGTGCCAAAGAGGCGATGATTGCCGCTGCATTGTTGATCGTGCTCGGCTCAGGTTTAGCCATGCAATATGCTGGATTGTCGATGGCTATGGGCGCGTTTTTGGCCGGCGTGTTACTTGCCGAATCGTCTTACCGGCACGAGCTTGAAGCCGATATTGAGCCGTTCCGTGGCATCTTGCTTGGCCTGTTCTTTGTGGCCGTAGGGCTGTCGCTTGATCTTGCAGTGATAGTGCAAAACTGGTTGGCGATTTTGATCGCTGTTCCAACGGTGATGCTGATCAAGGGCTTGCTGATTTATGGTGTGTCACGTGTGTTTGGCTCTAGCCATTCGGATGCAACGCGGTTGGCGCTGCTGTTGCCGCAAGGCGGCGAGTTTGCGTTCGTTCTGTTTTCAGTCGCGGTGGCCGCTGGCTTATTTGCGCAAGATGTTGCGTCGATGCTGGTTGCGATTGTAACGCTAACGATGGCGCTAACACCGCTTACAGTTGGATTGGCACGTTTCTTCGTGAGCCAGCCAAAGCCGGAAGAAATGGATGAGAACTTCGAAGGCGCTGGTTCTGATGTTTTAATGGTTGGCTTTTCGCGGTTCGGGCAAATCATTTCGCAAATTTTGCTGACCAGCGGACACCAGGCGACCATCATCGACACTTCAGCAGAGCGCATCCGGCAAGCTGGCAAGTTTGGGTTCCGGATTTATTTCGGCGATGGTCGAAGGCTTGATGTGTTGAAATCGGCGGGCATTGAGAAGGCAAAAATCGTAGCCGTTTGCACTCATAATCGCGAAGCCACCGACCGCGTGGTTGAACTGATTAAGTCAGAATTTCCGAATATTAAATTGTTTGTGCGCTCGTATGATCGCACCCATACGCTCGAACTTCGAAAGCGCGAGGTCGATTACGAAATCCGTGAAACGCTGGAATCTGCATTTGTATTTGGCAAACACACTTTACAGGAACTCGGCCATTCTGAGGACGAAGCCGAATTTATTATCGACGATGTCCGCAAGCGCGACGAGGAACGGCTTGAAGCGCAAATGGCGGGCGACATTTATTCGGGTCGCGATAAACTTCACACGAAACCGCAAACGCCGGAACCTTTGATCCCACCTGTCCGCGAAGGCGTGCGCATTGATAAGGCTGCCAATGATGATGTGAAAATCGAGGCCGCAGAATGAGCGCAGCGGTTGACGACACAAAGGCCAAATTTATCACCGGCTCGACGATGAGACACGTTATATCGATGACGGTGACCGGCTCGATTGGCCTGATTTCCGTGTTCATTGTTGATGCCTTGAACTTACTCTACATTTCAATGCTCGGCAAAGAAGAGCTTTCGGCTTCGATTGGTTTTGCCAGCACGTTGCTGTTCTTCATAACGTCGTTTG
>JANMFT010000279.1:0-1749 GCA_031374255.1 Limoniibacter sp.
GGGCGCAAGTTCAACCAAGCGCCGCAGCGTATGCAGTCTTCGCTCGGTTCCGGTGTGATTGTTGATAAAAGCGGCGTTATTGTTACCAATTTCCATGTGATTGAGGGTGCAGACCAAATCAAAATAGCTTTGCCGGACGGGCGCGAATTCAAGTGCGATGTCATGCTGGCTGATAAGCAGCTCGACTTGGCAGTGCTTAAAATTAATGCGGGCGTTGAACTTGCCGCCCTGCCAATGGGCAACAGTGACGCCATTGAAATCGGTGACCTTGTGCTCGCCATCGGCAACCCGTTCGGTGTCGGGCAAACCACCACGAGCGGCATTATTTCGGCAACAGCACGCAGCCAAATCGGCGTTTCTGATTTCGGGTTTTTCATCCAGACTGACGCCTCAATTAACCCCGGTAATTCAGGCGGCGCGCTTATTGGTATGAATGGACAGTTGATCGGGATCAACACCGCGATTTTCTCGCGCGGTGGCGGCTCGATTGGTATCGGCTTTGCCATTCCATCGAACATGGTCAAAGCCGTGGTGGCACAGGCGGCCAGCGGTGCCAAAGAATTTCAACGCCCGTGGATCGGCTCTGAGTTTGAACCTGTTACCGCAGATATTGCCGACGCTCTGGGCATGGAGCGGCCGTTTGGTGCGATTGTCACTTCCGTCGCCAAAGAGGGTCCGTCGGCGAATGCCGGTTTGAAACCCGGCGATGTGGTGTTGGCGGTCAATGGCACTGAAATTCAACACCCTGATGCTTTGGGTTATCGTTTGGTACTGCACCAAGCCGGTGAAACCATCGAATTGTCTGTGCGCCGCAAGGCTGACACGCTGACTTTACCGGTTACGCTGAGCAAAAAACCTGAAGGCCATGCATCCAGCAATCTGGTTGTTGAAGGCAAAAGCCCGTTTGCCGGAGCGGTTTTGGCCGATGATGGCAAAGGTGAAGGCGTATTGATTGCTGATATCGCGCGCGGGTCGCCCGCCGAAAACACTGGCTTTCAGCCCGGCGACCGAATTGTGGCACTCAACGGTGATGAAATGGCCAGCGCGGAAGATGTTATCCGTGCAACATCTCAAGAAACACGCTGGTGGCGCTTTACCGTCAACCGGAATGGCGCAATTATCAAACAGATGCTCAGGTTTTAGGATTTGTGATTGGCCGACCTGTTTGGCTTAAATGATAAAATTGAAGCTGACGGGCAGGGCGGTTTAAACACTTCCCGCCCGCTGGCAGACCGCTTGCGACCGCAGACACTCGCCGAAGTCATTGGGCAGGAACATTTGACCGGCCCCGATGGCGCACTCACGCGTATGCTGGAAGCCGGATCACTCGGTTCTATGATTTTTTGGGGCCCGCCCGGAACCGGCAAAACCACGGTCGCTCGCCTACTGGCAGGGCAAACCGGAACCAAGTTCGAACAAATTTCCGCTATTTTCTCAGGCGTGGCTGACCTTAAAAAAGTGTTTGAGGCCGCCAAACTCCGCCGCACCAACGGTATTGTAACACTGCTGTTTGTCGATGAAATCCACCGCTTTAACCGCGCGCAACTCGATAGCTTTTTGCCGGTGATGGAAGACGGAACGATTACGCTGATTGGTGCAACGACGGAGAATCCGTCATTCGAACTCAACGCTGCTATGTTGTCTCGAGCACGGGTGTTGGTGTTTAAGGCGCTGGACGAAGCGGGAATAAGCCGCATTTTGGCAAGAGCCGAAGAGCTTGAGGGCAAGACGCTTCCGGTCGATGATGAT
>JANMFT010000342.1:0-5064 GCA_031374255.1 Limoniibacter sp.
CCCGCCAAACAGTCGCAGCAAATCAGCGCCAAGTGCCACCATGATAATGGCCATCACCAATGACGGCCAAAACATCCACTGCACAGTTTGCCGCGCAAACAACGATAATTCGCCGTGATTATGGGAATGCAGCAAGGTTGAAAACCGCTGCGCCGCACCGGCGCGCACCGCAAAATTGACAAAGTGCACAAGCGCTAGAATTTTCACTGCTGCAAAATAAACCGCCACCTGGTCAGGTTGCATGTAGATACCAACCATCAATACGTCGGCATTGGTCATGGTGAAGTAAAAGCCTTCGACCAAAAATATCGGGAGCGAAACCGCAACCCATGTTTTAATCTCTAGTCTGCGCGGGCCTTTTTTTTGCTCAGCGGGTGTGAACCTGAAGGCCTGAACCAGGGCGCCCAACGTGGCGGCATAGCAGGCTGCGATAGAAGCCAGCAGCGCATTATTGGCTGTCGGTGCAAAACCGGCCCAAATAGCAGCGATCACGAACACCAGTATCAAGACCGGCCGCACAATATACACCGGAAGCAATGATAACATTGCCCAGCCTTGTGACCGCGATAAGCCCGACACATAATCGCCAAGCGCAATCATTGGCAGCAAAATAGTCCCGAGCAAAAACGGGGCGATATAGTAAACCGGCATTTGATCCGCATAGGCTTGCAGCAATGCCACGCCGCCCACCGCCAATACAGTTGAAATAATAAACACAATCATGCGCGAGGCATAAATAACACCGCGCAGGCGCTCTAAGTCGCCCAGTTCGCGGTATTGCGGTACAAACCGGATGACCGAAACTTGAAATCCGAAGCAGGTAATATTTCCGGCGATTACCATCGCCGTCCATACCAGAACGAAAATGCCGTATTCAAACGTGCCCATCATCCGCGCCAAGATAACCTGACTGATCAGAGCTATCGCGGCTGAAACAACCCGCACTAAAAACGCAAAAACGGTAATGCGCTGTGCCGTCGCCGCATTATCACGGCCAAACAGCATATGATCCACCTTTTCGGCAAAAGGGCGAAGCCGTTCGCCAATACCGGCAGGCAAAATACGGTTCGTGGTCGAAACTGCGGTGAGGCGCACTTGATAATTCCGGATATATCCGAGAAGTTGCCTAGCGCACAGACTTTAAGATTCCGTTGGGATGCGAAGCAAGGCTTTAAAGTGAAATCAACAAAAGATATTTTAGAATTTACAATAACATAAAGGCGCATTATAATACGCCTGCAAAAGGCATTTATTGTTAGTGGAAACCTCCAGTCGAAAGATTATGCAGAAACTGGAGGCAGATGATTTCCGGTTGGTTCCGGTAAACGGTTCACACCAAAAGTTTCGCAAGGGCGACTGGATTGTGATTTTACCACATCCAAAAAAAGATTTGCCAGTTGGAACGGTTAGGCAAATTTACAAACAAGCCGGTTGGCTTTGATTTGAAAATCGAAAGTAAAAAATGAACGCTCTAGCTCCTTCTTCGAATTACATTGGCGTTGTCCAGCAGGAGAGCAATTCAGCCTACGGCATTTGGTTTCCTGATCTTGCCGGTTGTTTTTCTGCCGCAGACACTTTGGATGATCTGCGTGGAAACGCTATTCAGGCCATCGCATTGTATCTTGAGGATAATCTCACCCAGCCCGTAGCGCGGGATATTGAGTTGATCCGCTTTGACAAAGATGTGATGGCGGATTTAAGTACAGGAGCCTTTTTGTTTGCTGTTCCCGTAGTCAAGCTTACAGGGCGCACTGTAAAAGCCAATATTACACTTGATGCCGGACTTCTTCAGGCGCTCGATGCGGAAGCTAAAGTGCGCGGCTTAACCCGTTCTGCTTTCATAACCGATATTGCCCGGCGTGAAATCGTAGGCTGAAAGCTCAAGGCTCCAGCTCAATATCCCAATAGAGATAGTCCATCCAGCTTTCGTGCAAATGGTTTGGCGGGAACATGCGCCCGTTAGCCTGCAAATCGTGCACGCTTGGCTGGAACGGTTTTTGGCGCGGCCACATTTTAGCGTCTTTGCAAATATTGCCGCCCTTACGCAGATTACACGGCGAGCACGCGGTCACCACGTTTTCCCAAGTGGTCGCCCCGCCAAGGCGGCGCGGGACGTAATGATCAAATGTCAAATCATCTTTCGAGCCACAATATTGGCACTCAAACCGGTCACGCAAAAACACGTTGAACCGCGTAAAGGCAGGATTTTTGGATGGCTTGATGTATTGCTTAAGACACACCACGCTTGGGAGCCGCATGGAAAACGAGGTGGAATTCACCTCATGATCATATTCGGCAACAATATTCACGCGGTCTAGAAATACAGCTTTGATCGCGTCCTGCCACGACCAGACAGATAACGGAAAGTAGCTCAACGGCCGGTAATCAGCGTTCAGCACAAGAGCTGGCAAACTCTCCAGCGACACATGCACACCCACCTGTCCGGTCTCCTTCGAAATGCCATGGACTCAAACTTCAACATAATATGCATGCCATGACAGGCTTGTGAAGCTGTCACTTTAATCATGCCGGTAAAGGCGCGGCCATATTGCGATTAAAACCGTAAATTGCCCACATCAACCGTGCGGCAACTGAGCGCATCGGCGACCATGCGTTCGTAAAGTCGATAGTATCAGCCTCGGTTGGCCGTGTTTCCAACCCGAAACATTCTTGCAGCGCAATTTGCAAAGCCAAATCCCGCGCGGGAAAAACATCCGGATGCCCGCCCGCAAACAGCAGATAAACTTCGGCTGTCCACCGCCCGATACCCCAAATTGCAGTCATCGAAGCAATCGCAGTTTCAGCGTCCAATTTGCAGAGCGCCTCCAAATCCAGCGTGCCGTCAACAACTGCGTTTGCGGCTGCAGCAATGGTTTTTTGTTTGGGGCGGGAAAGACCACCTTCACGCCATTTATCCGGCCCAGCGTTCAAATATGTTTCCGGCGTCATTTGCCCGACCACCCCTTCCAGTCGCAAATAGATCTTTTCCGCCGCAACCGCCGAAACCTGTTGGGAAACAATCACACGTGCCAAAGAGGCAAAACCGGGTTCGGCACTGCGGAGCGGTAATGGCGAAACTTTGGCGGCGATCGGTGCAAGGCGCGAATCGAACAGAACGAGTTCTGCCAAAGCGGCAGCCAAACAGGCTTCATTACTTATCATTTTCAACGTCATTTATACATTGAACCTTTTTCCGCATTGAACCACAAGTTTCAATCATGCCTCAAAAACAATCTCCACCCGTTTTCAGATTCGCACCCTCGCCCAATGGCCATTTGCATTTAGGCCACGCTTATAGCGCTCTATTGAATGAAAAACTTGCGCGCGAAGCAGGAGGGAAACTCTTACTCAGAATAGAGGATGTTGACCGTCAACGCTCCCGCCCACATTTTGAAGCAGCAATTATTGATGATTTAAATTGGCTCGGCATTGTGTTTGCTGAAACGCCGCGCCGCCAGTCAGAACATCAGACACTTTATCAAACCGCGCTCGATGATTTGATCGCACGCGGTTTGGCTTACCCGTCCACTATCAGCCGCAGCGAAATTGCAGCGCTGGCGGCTGAGAATCCAAACTGGCCGCACGACCCCGACGGCGCGTTTTTACCGCCGGTTTCAGGGCGGGGTTTTAAGGACATAGAAGGCCCCTTTGCGATCAGACTGAATATGGCGGCGGCGCTGGCTTCCTGTTCTGAACCGGTTGGTTGGCAGGAGGCCGGCGTTGCCACGCATTTTGATGCAAGCCTTTGGGGTGATGTGATCCTAAAAAGCCGTGACGGCTCATTTTCTTATCATTTGGCGGTGGTTTTGGATGACGCTGCGCAAAACATCACAAACATTGTGCGCGGGCGCGACCTTTATGCAGCAACGTCAATTCATCGTGTGCTTCAAAACCTGCTTGGATTTGCCGCACCAAGCTATCTACACCATGATTTGATTTTGGATCCGGCTGGCGAAAAACTCGCTAAAAGCCGCAGCGCGCCCACATTAAAATCCTTGCGTGCTGACGGCATAACAGCAAAACAGTTACGAATCCGGCTTGGATTTAGTGCATAACCTTATCGAGGATGACCTTCATCAATGCCAGCGTTGTGAAAGTCAGCAGTGCACCGGCGATGCCAACAAATGTGCCATACTGCATATTTATGAGGTAGTAACCGGCCTTCTCATAGAGCGTAATTCCGCCAAAAAAACCGACTGTCAGCACCACCATATTGCCAATTGTGCCGAAGCCATCTTTACCAAAAACGCCATCAATCGTCAGCGCGATGAAATAAGAACTGACCCCAACAGTAACAACAGCCATACCGAGCCAAAAGCCGGACAGTTTCATAAGCATGATCATGTCGAAATTCTCCAAATTCTGTTAGACTATTATCACTTCGAGTTTGATGTTTGGTTAAAGAAACGCAAAGAGTGCAAACCGCAATAATAGTTTCCATTTGAGTCGATGACGCACATCAAGCAAAGATCAATCCTGATTACCGGCTGCTCTTCCGGCATAGGTGAGCACTGTGCTCAGGTTCTGAAAGCTGAAGGTTGGCGGGTGTTTGCCACAGCACGAAAACCTGAAGATATCAAAACCCTGAAAACTCAAGGGTTCGAAACGTTTTATCTCGATTACACCGACGAAAACTCAATTCTAACATGCATCGCTGAAGTTCTTGCAGCCACCGGCGGAACGCTGGACGCTGTTTTTAACAATGGAGCTTACGCGCAGGCCGGTGCTGTGGAAGACGTGCCGACCGATGTTTTGCGGGCACAATTTGAAGCCAATTTCTTTGGCTGGCACACGCTAACCCGCGCGATAGTGCCGGCTATGCGCAAACAAGGCCATGGCCGGATTGTGCATTGCTCATCTATTTTGGGCCGCGTCGCGCTGCCGTTTCGCGGGCCTTATGCGGCAACAAAATTCGCGCTTGAAGGCTTGATGCTGTGTCTCAAACTGGAATTGGCTGACACCAACATTAGTGTGAGCTTGATTGAACCTGGTGCGGTAAAATCCAAAATCGCTACCAATGCGCTGCCGCATTTTGAAAACAATATCGATATTGAAGCATCGCCG
>JANMFT010000362.1:0-2371 GCA_031374255.1 Limoniibacter sp.
GGAACTTGAAACCGACAAGGTGACGCTGGAAGTGCCTGCGCCTGCTTCAGGTGTTTTGGCTGAGATTATGGCTGCTGCCGGGACCACTGTCACCGTCAATGCGCTGCTCGGCTTGATTGCTGAAGGTGCAACTGCAACCGCAGCGCCTGCGAAATCTGAAGTTGCCGCTCCTGCTGCAAAAGCTGAAGTGGCTGCACCCGTTGCAATTGCACCCGCTGCAACGTCTATGCCTGCGGCGCCCGCTGCTGCCAAACTCATGGCTGATAGCGGCGTGAACGTCGATGCCGGTTCCGGCAAACGCGGCCAAGTATTAAAGGGCGACGTGCTGGCTGCCATTGCCAACCCTGCCCCTGTTGCCGCACCAGTTGCTGCATCTGTTCCTGCTGCACCTCGCATTGTTTCTGCGCCCGACGATGCCTCGCGCGAAGAGCGGGTGAAAATGAGCCGCCTTCGCCAAACCATCGCGCGGCGCCTCAAAGACGCGCAAAATTCCGCCGCCATGCTCACCACGTTTAACGAAGTGGATATGGGGCCGGTGATGGAGCTGCGCACAAAATACAAAGATCTATTTGAGAAAAAGCACGGCGTGAAACTGGGTTTCATGGGCTTTTTTACCAAAGCCGTAACCCATGCGCTGAAAGAAATTCCAGCCGTCAATGCTGAAATCGACGGGCAAGACATCATCTATAAAAACTTCGCCCACATTGGCGTTGCCGTTGGCACCGACAAAGGCCTAGTCGTGCCCGTGGTGCGCAATGCCGATCAGATGAGCATTTCAGACATTGAAAAAGACATTGCGCGTTTGGGTAAAGCCGCACGTGATGGCGCATTGTCCATGGCTGATATGCAAGGCGGCACGTTTACGATTTCGAATGGTGGTGTCTATGGCTCGCTGATGTCCACCCCGATTTTGAACGCACCGCAATCTGGCATTTTGGGCATGCACAAAATCCAAGACCGGCCGATGGCGGTTGGCGGCCAAGTTGTCATCCGCCCGATGATGTATCTGGCGCTGTCTTACGATCACCGCATTGTGGACGGCAAAGAAGCCGTGACCTTCCTCGTGCGCGTGAAAGAAACGCTGGAAGACCCGGAACGTTTGGTGCTGGATTTGTAGGAGTGCACGGTGAGAGCTTGGCCTACGGCGGTGGTTTTATTGTTAACTGCGGCGCAATTTGTTGCTGTTGGAGAGGCTGCTGGCGAGATGCCGGACATCACAAAAATATCTACCAATCTGCCCATTGTTTCGATGAGCGATGCGGAACTCAAAGAGCGTGGACTACGCCGAGAGGCACTTGGAATTCTGCATACGCCGACAGGCAGGATCGTCGCATCTGATTTTCTCGTTGATCCCTATCGTGAGCCATTTACACGCTCGGTTACGCCCGGGGACTACCCCATAACGCTTTACCGCTTGACCGGTGGCGACCCGCGTGTCGCACTCGCGGAATTGCGGTTTGGGCTGGGCAATCCTATCCAATGGGAGCTCGCTCTCATTCCAGGCCAAGATTTGTCAAAACTCGAAGGCGAGAACTTTTATGGAATTCCGGTTGACGCGGGTGTAAGCGCTTTTTTCGACAAAGCTGCAGTGGCGGCCATGGATCGCCGTGAGCAGCAGGAAATGAGTCAGAACAAGAATTTCAGCAACTACTATAACGATGTGCTGGCATCAGAAATGACGGGTGACCGAGAAAGCGGGCTAATCCATTTTCCGATGAAAAACGAAAAGGAAAATGTCGGCATATTCTCAAGTGGGTGGGGCGACGGCTATTATCCTGTGATTTGGGGACTCGACGGAACTGAAAAACCGGTCGTTCTGATCATCGATTTCTTTGTGGCTGAAAATGCCGATGGAGTATCGCCAGAAGACCGATATCACGAAAAACAGGTTGCGGCTCTGTCCGACGCGGAAGTCGCGCGTTTGGCCCAAGTATACGAAGCAATTCGGAAAAATGACGTGAGCACACTGGAGTCATTGCTGCTCAATGGCAAAATCAATCCAAAAACCTATCTTCCAGATGCGGGCGAAGACCTGCAAATGTTTGCAATCAGTGAGAACAAGCCTGATATCATCCGTTTGCTGGGCAAGCACGGGATGGATGGATCATTCTCGGAGTTTTTTTCGAAACGATATGCGTTCGCTCTGCGTGATGGCCAAAACTATGCGTCGGCATATGCCGAATTGCTCAACGGATACAGTTTCCGTCAACCGCTTAATCCCGAAACCATTCGTCTTCTGACTGAATTGTCTAACAGGTAAGCAATGTCCAAGCCCTTAATCCCATTCCCTATACAAATGCTGACGACTGATCATTTCTACGGTGGCTCAATATGGGCATGAGTGGGTATGCTATGATTAGTCAAAAATGTG
>JANMFT010000374.1:0-1573 GCA_031374255.1 Limoniibacter sp.
CGGTTATACGTTATTCGGGCTGGTGTCCCTTGGCACGGCCGATGGCGGTGGTCTTTTCGGCACTTTGGCTGAAATGGTCTATATCCTGTTTGGACTGCTGATTGGTTTGGCATTCGGGCCGGTGCAGGCTTCATCGCGGGCCTATATGGCGCGCAGTGTGACAGAAGAAGAGGCCGGACGGTATTTCGGCATTTATGCCTTGTCAGGCCGCGCAACGTCATTCATGGCACCAGCCTTAGTGGCAAGTGTAACCATTGCAACAGATTCTGCCCGGGCCGGAATGGCTGTGATTATTCTATTCTTTGTGGTTGGTTGGCTGATTTTGCGCGGCACACCGTATCCGGCGAAATGAGTAGAATTGAGTGATTTGATCAAGGGAGGTCAAATTTGATTACACTTCGGCCAACCACGGAAACTGACATTGATGCAGTCAGCCAAGTGCTTGCAGCGTCATACTCTACGTTGCTGGCAGCCGACTATCCGGCGCAAGCCTTGTCCATCATTGTGCCGTTGATCAGCCGTGCTAAAATTGAGCTGGTGTCCTCAGGAACATATTTTGCGGCGGAGAAAAATGGCCAAATCCTTGCAGTCGGCGGCTGGACGAAAACACGGCCCGGCACCAATGAAACTCTTGAAGGGCTTGGCCATATCAGGCATGTGGCAACCCACCCGGAACATGTCCGCAAAGGTGCGGCCGGATTGATTATGACGCGCTGTTTGAGTGACGCCCGCGCCACTGGAATGACGGCGATGGAGTGCCTTTCAACACGAACAGCTATGCCGTTTTATTCAAAATTTGGTTTTGCAGTTGTTGTTGAGCGCGATGTGCTTGTTGCCGGCATGCCATTTGCCTCAGTGGAAATGAAAAAAGCGTTTTGACGTTTAATGCCTGAAATGCCGCATGGCGGTAAACACCATCGCCACACCGCGCTCATCGGCAGCGGCGATTACCTCGTCGTCGCGCATCGAGCCGCCAGGCTGAATGATCGCAGTTGCGCCCGCTTCAATCGCAGTAATCAAGCCATCAGCAAACGGGAAAAACGCGTCTGACGCGACCACGCAATTTTGCAAGCGTGGCGCATTCCAACCATTTGCCACTGCTGCATCTTTTGCTTTGATGACGGCAATGCGCGCTGAATCAATCCGGCTCATTTGCCCGGCGCCAATGCCCACCGTAACCCCATCTTTGGCATAAACAATTGCATTGGATTTAACGTGTTTGGCGACGCGGAAGGCAAAACGCAAATCGGCAAGCTCCCCTTCAGTGGGCGCGCGTTTGGTGACAGTTTTCAAATCCAGATCGTCGATCACGCCGTGATCGCGGCTTTGGACTAACAGCCCGCCTGCAACCGATTTGACGGTGAGGCCTTTCGCGCGTGGATCGGGTAAAGCACCCGTTACGAGAAGCCGGAGATTCTTTTTGGTTGCGATGATTGCGTTGGCTTCCTTGGTGACAGCAGGCGCGATAATGACCTCAGTGAAAGTTTTGATGATCTCAATTGCTGCTTCAGCATCCAATGTCCGGTTGAGCGCAACAATACCGCCAAATGCAGACGTCGGGTCACACTCCAAG
>JANMFT010000442.1:0-9361 GCA_031374255.1 Limoniibacter sp.
AGGCGAGCGTGACCTTTCCAATTACCACGCTGATGGCCACAATGAAGGTGTTGATGAATTTCGGGCCGAAATCAGACTGTGCCCAAGCCTCTTTCAAATTGATCCAGAGTTGATCCCCCGGCCAAAACTCAACCGGCGCGCTGTTAACAGCCTGCAACGTTTGGGTGGCTGCAACAAAGGCCAGCCAGATCGGCACCAGAATGATCACAAGGCCGAACACCAAAATGACGTGCGTTGCAACGTTCAAGACCGGTGTGCGCTCAATCATTTTGGTGCCTCATGTGTAATGCACGCGGCGTTCAACATAGCGGAACTGCACAAATGTCAGTGCCATTACGAGCACCATCAGCATGATCGATTGCGCGGCTGCGCCCGAATAATCCATGCCCTGAAAGCCGTCGGTGTAAATTTTGTAAACCATTAAATCGGTTGAACGGAACGGCCCGCCACCGGTCAACGTATCGACGATGCCGAAGCTGTCGGTAAAGCTGTCAGTGATGTTGATGACCAGCAGAAAGAAAAATGTCGGCGTTGTCAGTGGTAACTGCAAATCAATGACGCGGCGCAGCGGTCGCGCACCGTCCATCGCGGCGGCTTCGGTCAGGCTGCGCGGGATGGATTGCAGGGCGGCCAAAAAGAAAATGAAGCTATAGGCCACCTGCTTCCAAGCACCTGCTACCACAATTGCGGTGACCGCCTGCCATGGATATTTAGACAAATCCCACCAGCCGGGCGAAATGGTGTTGATATACGAGAATATTCCCGCACCGGGGTTAAACACGAATTGAAAGGCCAGACCTACAGCAGGCGCCGCGACCGCATAGGGCCAGATGATCGCAATCCGGTAAGCTCGGTATCCTGCCAATTGGCGGTCAACAAACACGGCCAATGTCATGGCCATCGTCATCGCCAGCACCGTTGTTGCCAGCGCATAGATTATCGAGACCCTGACTGAGCCCCAATAATACGGGTCGGACAAAACAGCGCGGAAATTATCAAAGCCAACCCATGTATTGCCGCCGCCCCAAGGCTGCTCCAGTGTAAATGCCCAATAGAGCGCCTGCGCGGACGGCCAGTAGAAGAAAATGAAAATGATGAGCAGCTGCGGTGCAAGCAGTGCAACAGCAACCCAACTGAATTTGAAATAAGCGCGGCGCATCTCGGCCTCATACCTATGAAACAAAAAGGGCGCAGACGGGATCGCTGCGCCCTTCACACACCGGTTACGGGAAGGTTTTTCCGGCGTAGGTTTTGGCAAATCGTGCCAGCTGGTCATTGCCGCGTGAGACCGCTGTATCAAGCGCCTCTTTCATGGTTTTCTGCCCCGCCAGAGCCGCTTCGACTTCCGCAACCCATTCGGCACGGATCTGGATAAAGCTGCCAAGGCGAATGCCACGTGTCAGTTCTGTTGGCTCCGTGTAAGTCAGCGATTTCATAGCGATGTCGCGGTTGACGAACGGCTCTTTTGCGTAAAATCCCTCGGTTTTAAGCGCCTCATAAGTGGATTTCGTCACCGGAATATAGCCCGAATTTTCAAGCAGAAACTGCTGTTCGGGTTTGGAGGCCAAGAAGGCGAGGTAGTTCGCCGCAGCTTTATATTCAGGGTCGGTTTTGCCTGACAAAACCCAAAGTGATGCCCCGCCAACAACAGAATTGGTGCGCGCTGATCCCTCATAGGTGGGTATGATTTGAACATCCCAAGCAAAAGTGGGTTTCAATTTGTGGATGGTGTTGTGGTCAGCGATAGACGAGAAGAATACCGAGCACTCGCCTTCCATAAAGCTGTCACGCGCGGTTTTACCGGCGGCTTGCGTGCGCACCATGGCAAAGCCGTCTTTGATCCACTGCTGGATGTTTTCCATGTGTTTGACATGCAATGTGGTGTTGAACAGCAACTGGCTGTCGAGGCCGTCATAGCCGTTATTGTTGGATGCAACCGGCACGTTGTGAACCATCGAAAATTGCTCAAGATCAATCCACGATGATGGCGCATAAGCAAGGCTGCAAGCTTGGCCGGAGGCTTTGAGTTTTTGAAATGCGTCTGCCATACCTTCCCAGGTCAGTGGTGCCTCAGCAATGCCTGCTTTTTCAAAATGGGCTTTGTTGTAATAATAAACCGGCGTTGAAGAGTTCCACGGCATTGAGAAAAACTCGCCGGATTTCGATGAATAATAATTTGCAATGCCCGGGAAATAATCGGCCCAATCCACTTTAACGCCGGTATCAGCCATCAACTTGGTCACCGGGTAAAATTCCCCTGACAACATCAAATCTGCAGTGCCGGCATCAAAGGATTGTAAAAGTGCAGGGTGCTTACCGGCACGGAATGCGGCAATTGCGTTTTGTACGGCTTTTTCGTAACCGTCCTGACCTACACACACCGCCTCGTATTCGGCCTGGCTGGCATTAAATCGGGCGCAAGTTTCAGCGACAACTTTACCAAGGTCGCCTGTCAATCCATACCAATATTCAAACTTTATTTTCTCAGCCGAAGCGCTTCCCGCGCCTGCCAGAAGTGCCAATACGGCTGTTGCCAGTTTAAGCTTCATGTCCCTGTCTCCGTTGAAAACACCGGCTTGCCTGCGGTGATTTTGGAGACGCTAGAAGGTTAAGATGACAGTTGAAGGAAGCTAATATGAAGTTTTTATGCAGGACAAAACTTACTCAATCTCAGTAGCGGTTGTTACAAATTATTGCGCCAAACCTAAACTTTTGAGGTAATTAGCCGATGGAATTACACCCGCTTTGTCGCGCAACTCGATAATCAAACGCGGGTCGGACGTTACATTGGCCAACGCCCCAAAGACGGAGTGCCACAGGATTGTGCCGTAGCCAAGTTGCCAATGCCGGTCGCCATAGCCATCAGCATCCTGCAAATGCACGTGATTTAAATGATTGCCCGCCGCGCGAATAAAGCTGTCAACCGGCGGTGCACCGGTGGAACCATGGGCATAGTGCGCGTGGCCGGTATCTACAGACAATGCCAAGGCTTTCCATCCGAGTGCCTCGCAGAGAGCAGCGCGATCAGCCGGTTCTTTGTCTTCAATGTTTTCAACAACTAACGTGACTCCCATTGCATCCGCGCGTGTCTGCGCCGCACTTAACGTGTCGCGCGCTGCCGAAAGCATACGGTCAGCGTCAGCCGGAAACATGCCGCGATGGTTATAGCCCCATGTCGTGAAAGGCGAATGGATTACCATTTGCGTTGCGCCAAGCATCTCACATACATCCAGACCTTGGCCCAGCCGTTTGCGCACAACTGCGCGCACATCGGCATCATAACTCGCAATCGACCAGCCCCAAAACGGCCCGTGAATTCCAAGGCGGCCCTTATGGCCGTCAAGGTGTTTAAGCGCTTCGCTTGCAACAGATTGCCAGTCGCCATCGAGCAATTCAGACTGACAGAAGTCCTGAAGTTCCAAGTCGCGCGGCAATTCGCGGAGCCAATTTGAATGAACGGGTAAGTCGGCTACGCCGAGCGCGGCCCCAACGATTGGTAATGACATGATGTTCTCACGAGCCGAATTAATTGACCCCAAAATTGCCGATTGGTGTGACATGGCAATGTCAAGTAAAAGTCAAAATTATTAAAGCGGCAACAAAAGATCAAAACAGGCGGAAACTGGCAACAAACGGCAAATGGTCAGAAACGCGGCTGCGAAACCGCGCGCGGCCCATATCCAGCGTCCAATCCATTGGGAAAAGCCGCAGCGTACCGCGAATATAGCGATCTGAAAAACGGCGGCTGACCGCAAAGCCATCCAACAGATTTTCGCGCCCGCTTTCAAGAATATGTGAAAACCGGTCCTGTAAATCCCAGCAGGAGACAAAATCCATGACATCCTCTCCGCCCAAATGATGGAAGTTCGAGACGTCTTGACCAGGGATCATATTAAAATCCCCCATCAATAAAATTGCGTGTTGTTTATAACCTGCTGTGGCGTGCAGATCTGTGATCCATTTGCCGATCACTTTACATTGGCTGTCGCGCACGGCTTGTTCAGGCGCTTCACGACCAGATTTCAAATGAACGCCGATAACGACTGCTTTGAACTTTTTGCCGATTTTGACATCGACAACGAAGGCTTGCCGACCCGTTTCCGCAATGCCCTCAGAGCCTGGAATAAACCGTGGGTTGGTGACTTCCACGCCCGGCTTATGCAAAAAACCTATTCCCAAATGGCTAAGTGGTTGGGCAATAAATGTGGTCTGATAGGCCAGCCCTTTTTTGGCCAATCCTTCAGCAAGGACAGTAAGATGGCTGGATGGAAACACTTCAGCAAGCGTTACGAAATCAGCGTCAAGATTTGCAAGACCGACAATCTGGTTCTTGGTTTTATCACCTATTGGATCAATCCCGTTCCCGTCACCACCGGCAAATTTATCATTTCCGGCGAGATTCCAAACCGCAATGTGGGCAATCGATTGATTAGAAAGTGCCATGATAGTCCTCCGGTGATGGGCATGACTTAACACCGGAGTTAGACATCAATGTGAAGCTGCTCAGGACTATGTGTAGTACCAAAATGCCCAAGCTGATTTCGCACAGCCAAGACAAATTCCTGCCTTTGGCAACATTACGATTATGTTCAAATGTCTAAATTTAAGCGCGATGCGGACAGAAGAGCATGTGTTCCAATAAGGTCGATATTCAAATGCGACCGCAGGCAGGCGGCCGCTACTCACAATCGCAGTCAGCTATTCGATTAACCCTGTATCAATCAGACCGCGCTAAATTTTGGCTTATTTTTAACAAGTTGTTAATTATCCGTGGCTTTTGATTAATCGCGAGGCCGACATATCAATAGTCAGCCTCGCCGTTTGCTGGTTACAAACCGGCTGCTTCCGCCAATTGTTTGGCAGCATCAGCTGAGCTCATATCCGAGTTGAAATGCTCAGTGACAATATCGGTCATTGCACCGACCACCGCAGCAGATGTTGCATGGGTATAAGCAACCGTTGGCAATGCTGTGCCTTTGGTTTCAGCGGCAGAAAAATCATTCATGCTTTTGATAGCGCAGGCGTCAAAGCCTTCGGTTGAAACGCCTTTAATGGCCGGGATTGATCCCTTGGCAATGTTGAATTGCCGCTGCACCTCGGGATCCATGATCGCGTTTGCTACCACGGCTTGCGCGGCTTTAGCGTCGTCTGATGGTTGTTCAAACATTGAGAACGAGTTGATCAAATAAACAAAGTCTTCGCTCGTGCCGGGCGAAGCAAAACACAAAAAGTCCGTGTCAGCCACTTTTTTGGCATTGGTAAATTCGCCCTTTGACCAATCCCCCATGATCTGCATCGCGGCTTTGCCTTCAATCACCATCGCTGTGGCAAGGTTCCAGTCACGGCCAGAAAAATTATCATCTACCATGCCGCGCAACAGGCGCATCTGGTCGAAGACCTTGACCATAGTGTCGCCGCCAAGCGTCGCCTTATCGAGATCAATGAAGGCTTTTTTATAGAAATCAACGCCGCCAATGCCCAAAGCAACACTGTCAAAAAGAGTCATATCTTGCCAAGGTTGGCCGCCATGCGCCAGCGGGATGATACCTGCCTCTTTGAACTTGGGCGCAAGCGCATTGAACTCTTCCCATGTCGCCGGAGCAGCAGCACCGATTTTATCAAACGCAGCTTTTGAAGCCCAAACCATATTGACGCGGTGCACATTCGTCGGTGCTGAAACCCAACGACCGTCGATTTTGGTGAATGATTTGACCGGCTCGTAGAACTTTTCATCCCATTTTCCAGCGGCGGCAACGTCTTTCAAATCGGCAAGCATTCCAGCTTTGGCCCAATCTGTAATGTTAGTGCCCAGCATCAACATTGCGGCAGGCGGGTTGCCGCCCGCTATACGTGCTTGCAAAGCGGTTTTGGCTTGATCGCCGCCGCCACCGGCAATGGGCGCGTCTTCCCATTTAACGCCGCCAGCCGTGACCTTGTCCTTGACGAAAGCCAATGCAGCAGCCTCCCCGCCGGATGTCCAAAAGTGCATCACTTCGACTTTTTGTTCGGCATATGATGGATTAGCTGCCAAAGTTAGCGCGGAAACGCCCAGCAGCCAAATTTTCAATATTTTTATCATGTTATCCTCCTCAGGTGGGTGATCATATCCAATAAGTGGAACGTTCCAATAAATAATTGGAATGATCCAAATTAGATCAACGAAGGTTTTTGTCAATGAATGATTGGATTAGCTTGCTTGGGGCAGGCAACCGTAAGGATGCATTGCTAGGCCCGACACATCGATATCAAGCCATTGAATTATCTATTGAATTAATACCGCTCTGAAATCATTGACATTCGTCAATGTGGGGCCGGTGATCACCTGACTTTTGATGGCGGCAAAAAAGCTGTGCGCATCATTGCGCGAGAGATGGTCGCTGGCATCAATTCCGGCTGTTTTGGCTTTGGCTAAGGTTTCAGGCCCGATGACTGCGCCTGCCACTTCAGCTGCACCATCGACGCCGTCAGTGTCACAAGCAATCGCGTGAATACCCACTGCGCCATTGAGCGCAATCGCAATGGCAAGCATAAACTCCGCATTCGGACCGCCAACTCCGTCACCGCGCCGTGTAACCGTTAGTTCCCCTCCAGAGAGCAACAAGACGGGTTGGCCGCCGGTCTGCATTTTGGCTTTGATTGCAAGGGCCATTGCGGCTTGCGCCGTGGCAACATCACGCGCTTCGCCTTCAAGTGCATCTCCCAAAATCTGCACATCGCAACCAGCTTGCCGCGCTATTTTAGCAGCGGCTTCGAGGGATTGAGCAGGCGCGGCGATGATGCGGTTTTCAACTGTTGTTAGGCGCACATCGTTTGGTGCAATCACCCCGCTGGGTTTGGCTAAAGCATTGGTCACCGAGGCTGAAACGGAAATATTCCATTTGGCCAAAACGGCAAGTGCATCGGCAGGTGTTGAAACGTCGCCAATAGTCGGGCCGGAACCAATAAAGGCCGGATTATCGCCCGGCACATCCGAAATCATCAAAGTCAGCATTTTTGCCGGAAAAGCCGTTGCAGCAAGCTGGCCGCCCTTTACGCGGCTCAACTGCTTGCGCACGACATTCATACGGTCAATCGGCGCGCCGGAGGCCAGCAAAGCCGCATTCACCACTTGTTTTTCAGCCAATGTCACGCCTGATACCGGCGCAACCAGCAAGGCCGATGCGCCACCTGAGATCAGGGCCAGCACAAAATCATCCGGCCCCAAGCCGGCTAACAATTCCAACATACGGCGCGTTGCTTCAAATCCGGACTGATCCGGCACAGGGTGGGCGGCTTCGACAATCTCAATGCCTTGGCACGGGCGGCCATAGCCATAACGCGTAATAACCAAACCTTCGCATCGGCCCCAAGCAGCCTCCACAGCTTCGGCCATACGTGCGGAGGCTTTGCCTGCGCCAACTACCACTACCCTGCCCGGTGGCTTTGGCGGCAAATGCAGCGCAATCATTGCCATAGGGTCTGCCACTTCAACAGCACGGGAAAACAGGCCACGCAAAAATAATTCCGGATGTTCAATCATGCTCTACCTGAGGTCGACGCGCGAATGATAAGTTCAACGGCAGCGCGGGATTCTGCCTCCGGCTGTTCACCATCCTCCAGCCAACGCAAAAGCGTATGTGCAGTGTGGCGCGCAAAATGCGCAATGTCGCAGCGCACCGAGGTCAATTGAGGCCAGACTTGGGCACATTCTTCAATATCGTCAAAACCGATAAGGCGGAAATCGCGGCCAATCTGTTTTCCCATCCTTGCAAAACCCGACACCATGCCAAGCGCCACCAAATCGTTAAAACACAAAGCCGCATCAATCTCAGGGTGATCTTTGATTAATTGCAGCGCCGCATCATGGCCGAAGGCACGCGTGGCACGGCCATGCAAGGCAAATGACTTCTTACCGGATTCAGCCAACACTTTAAGATAGCCCGACATGCGTTCTTGCGTGATAGCACGTTCAGCAAAACCACCGACAAAAGCTATATTTTGAGCGCCGCTATCGACCAAATGCTGCGCTGCTGACCTGCTGCCTTCGGCGTAATCATGTGAGGCAAAGGGAAATAAATCGAGCCGCTGGTCAACGCAGCGCAGCACCTGCATGGCGGGAATGCCTGCGCGTTCCAGCACGCCAAATGTGGCTTCCTCATCGCCATAGGTCGGCGAAATCACCAAAGCCGACACGCCGTGCTCAATCATGGATCCGACAACTTGCGCCTGCAATTTTGGGTCTTCATCGGTGTTGGCAATGACGGTCGCATAGCCTCGCGCAGAGAACGCCATTTGTGCTGATGTTGCAAATTCGGTGAAAAACGGATTGCGCAAATCATTGATCACCAAGCCGATTAAACCGACATTTGACGAGCGCATATTGGCTGCGGCGCGGTTATAAACATAGCCAATGGCTGCCATGGCTTCGCGCACTGAATGGCGGGTTTCTTCTTTAACGAGCGGGCTGTTTTGCAACACCAAACTGACGGTCGATTTTGAGACACCGGCCTTTTCAGCAACTTCGATAATAGTCGGGCGCTTTAACATGGCCGCTTGTCTGTCACATTCCGTGCAACGCTAACAGCGTCCGCATACGGTTTTCCGCAAGTTCCGGCTTGGCAAGCAGTCTTGCTACAGACGCCAAACGGTAAATCTCAGCATAATGTGTGATTTCGCGCGATGATTGAAACCCGGCCGGCATGATGAAATGGTTTTGCGTTCCATTGAGCCAGCTCAAAAAGGCAATGCCAGCTTTATAAAACCGCGTTGGCGTTTTAAAAATTTCGCGGCTGAGCGGCACTGTCGGTTCTAGCAAGGCATGGTAAGTTGAGTGATCACCCTTGGCCAAAGCTTCCAAGGCTTGGGATGCGGCAGGCGCAATGGCAGCAAAAATACCGAGCAGGCCATGCGAGTAGTGTTTGCCGTCACCGGCGATCAATGGCGCATAGTTAAAATCATCGCCGGTATAGAGCCTTACGCCTTTAGGCAGCCGCGCCCGAAAAGCAACTTCATGGGCTTCATCCAGCAGCGAGATTTTAATGCCATCCACTTTTGACGGGTTCTCATTGATCAATTCGAGCACAAAGTTAGAAGCGCGGGCGACATCATAGCTGCCCCAATAGCCTTTCAATTGCGGGTCAAACATATCGCCGAGCCAATGCAAAATCACAGGCTGACGCGCGCCATCAATCAGACGCCGATAAACTTTGCGGTATATGGCTTCATCGGCATTTATGGCTGTAAAAGAACGCGAAGCCATCAAAATCAACTGGCCACCGGCCTCCTCAATGGCTTCAATTTGGGTTTCGTAAGCGGCCATGATCGCGTCCGCATCGTGCAAATCAGCAAGCGCGATATGATCAGTCCCTGCGCCACAGGCAAC
>JANMFT010000449.1:0-3236 GCA_031374255.1 Limoniibacter sp.
GCTGATGTCTTGGTCTGTCATTCGGATATAGGAGCCATAAGGAAACGCAGGATAATAGTGCGAACCTTCCGGCGAGACACCTTTAAGCATGGCAGACGCAAAGTCACCCGGCGGCCAAGCGCCGATGCCGTGTTCGACAGAAGATGAAATATTGGGCGCGACAAACGTGCCAAAGTCTGTTTTCAGCTCTAACCCGCCAGCCAGAACCAAATGCGCATCGCCCTCGGATTTTGGCACGGCATGGCAAGAGGCGCAGCCTCCAGCCCAAAATACGGTTTCACCGCGCGCGGCGTCTCCGGCGGGAAGTGCTGCGATTGCAGCGTTAGAAAGTGGTTGAGGCCGCGTTATGAACAGTCCTGTGCCAGAGCCAGTGAGCGCCAGCCCCAATATGATCAGCAGCCAACGCCGCATTATTTTTTGACGCGATAAAGCTGATGGCAAGCGCCACAATTTGCAGCAACCGGGCCAATGGCAGCGCCAACGGCAGCGGCATCTGCAAATGTCATGGCCGCAGCCGCACCGGTATCTGCCTCAAACTTTGCAACCTTGGCTTTAAAATCATCCATGTTTTTCCAGATTTCTGGTGAGGCTTCTGTTTCAAAGCCAGACTCTGAACCAACCGGAAAAAACGACACATATTCTTTGGAAACTGTGTTCATTGTTGCAAAAGCAGCTTGCGCGGCAGCGGCATCAAACGGAGCTTCGCCCTTGGCCATGCCTGAAAGAAGCCCGATAGATTGACCAACTTTTTTCATAGCGGCTTGGCGGGCTTCTTGTGGTTCGACAGCGAATGCCAAACTTGTAAAGGCGATCACGGAAAGTGCGGTTAGGACGAGTCGTTTCATGCTTCAGCCTCCTGGTTGTGAAAGCATCAAACACCGGTTTGTGTCACCTTTCCAGTGTTTGAGACAAACCTAAACTAAATTTAATATTTGGCCGACCGGCAAGATCAGCCGCCTTGACGGCAAAAGGCTTCGTTGCCGCCGTCGGCGAAATCTGTTTGCATCCAATATTTCCATGAATTGCATTCGCTCTCGGCTTCAAAACAACGCCATTTCGTAAACTGCTTGGCGATATCGCCGCCTTTGAGCGGGGAAAACACCTCGCGTTGGCCCTTGAAAAAACCAAACCAAGCCTCTGAGCCGCGATCAGCAACGGTGCAGTTGCGGCCTTCGACGCGCAAGGGTGTTGCAGCAATTGCGGCATTGTTCAAGAAAAGCCCGATTAAAACCACATGTATGAAAAAGGCGTTGCGTTTCATGGCAGGACGTCAAATTTATACGGCAAAATAGCCAATCATGTAAGATCATGTAACATTTTAGCTTTTTTACAACTCATGATTATTGGTATGGTTTCTTTCTAGGCGGCACTGCCTTTCCGACGACGATTGCGAAGGCGTAGGACTTCGCCAATTCCTCAAGCCGCGCAAAGCGGCCCGAGGAGCCGCCATGTCCTGCGTCCATGTTGATATCGAAAAAAACCGGCGCGCCGGATGTTGAATATTTACGCAGGCGCGCCACCCATTTTGCAGGCTCCCAATAGGTAACGCGCGGATCAGTAAGGCCCGCCATTGCCATAATGGGCGGATAGGGTAGGGCCGCAACATTATCATAGGGCGAGTAAGCGGCAATGGTGGCGTAATCCGCAGCGCTCTCAATCGGGTTGCCCCATTCTGTCCATTCGGGAGGGGTAAGCGGCAGCGTTGCATCAAGCATGGTCGTCAGCGCATCCACAAACGGCACACCGGCGATGATGCCGCTGAACAGACCGGGGGCCATATTGGTGACTGCCCCCATCAAGAGACCACCAGCCGAACGGCCTTCAGCCATTATTTGCCCACGTGATGTGAAGTTGTGGGCAACAAGATATTCACCGGCGGCAATAAAATCATGAAATGTATTGGCTTTGGCTGCGCGTTTTCCGTCCTCGTACCACGCATAACCCTTATCTTTGCCGCCGCGAATATGAGCAATGGCATAAACAAAACCGCGATCAACCAACGACAAAACATTGGCGGAAAATGATGCAGGAACTGTGATGCCGTAAGCGCCATAGCCATAGAGATAGGCAGGAGCCGACCCATCCAGCGGCGTGTCTTTTCGGTAGAGCAGGGATACCGGAACCAATGCTCCATCATGAGAAGGGGCCATAATACGGCGGGTGACATAATCACCGGCATTGTGGCCGGACGGGATGGCTTGCGTTTTGAGAAGCGTCTTTTCCCGCGTCGCCATATTGTAATCAAACACTTGGGAAGGGGTGGTCATCGACGCATATGAAAAGCGGATGACATCAGTGTCATATTCATCCGAACCGCTCAGGCCCAATGAATAAGCCTCTTCGTCAAACGCAATCGAGTGTGTTTGGCTGGTTGCGCGATCCATGATGATAATGCGCGGCAGACCTTCAAAGCGCTCCAGCCACACTAAATGGCGGGCGTAAGCCTGCGCTGATAAAATGAGCCGCCCCGGCTGATGCGGCACGAGTTCCGACCAGTTGGACTTTTGCGGCGTATTGATCGGAGCCGTCATGATTTTAAAGTCTTTTGCGCCATCCGCATTGGTGATGACAAAGAAAATATCGCCACCGCTTTCAAGCCCGTATTGCAATTCGGGCTCGCGGGCATGCACTAAAGCGGGCGTGGTTAAGGGAGCATTGGCAGGGATCAGCCTCGTTTCCGAGGACTCATGATCACCAATCGAAATCATAATAAAGTCGTTTAGACGGCTGGCTTCAACTTCGACGAAAAACCCTGAATCAGCCTCTTCGAAAACCAAAATATCATCAGCTTGGGCGGTGCCGATTTTGTGAAAATACACTTTTGACGGCCGGTGATTGGTATCAACTGCGGTGTAGAAAAACCCCGAGCCATCAGCCACCCAAGCGCCGCCACCGGATGTGTCGGTAATGCGGTCTGTCAAATCCTCGCGCGAATTCAAATCGCGTATAATCAGCGTGTAATATTCTGAACCATTATCATCATAGCTCCATAGCATTTGGCTGTGATCAGGCGAATGGTCGGCGGTGCCGATTGAGAAATACGATTTGCCGAACGCTTCTTTATCGCCATCAAGTAGAATGTCGCGTGGGGAACCCACGTCATTTTTTGGCACGCGGTAAAAACGCGGTTGCTGGCCGCCGGTGGCGTATGACGAGCCATATGCAAACGGCCCGTCCGGTGCGGGCACGCTTTCATCATCCTCTTTAATACGCCCCCGCATTTCAGCAACCAATGT
>JANMFT010000036.1:0-7438 GCA_031374255.1 Limoniibacter sp.
CCGTAAACGCCCGCCAAGCCCATCGTCAGGCGGCAACCGGTGCCGGCATTGCCGAAATCGAGCGCAGTTTTTGGTTCACGCAAAGCGCCATTGCCGCTGCCATGCACAATCCATTCAGCGCCATTGCGCTCAACTGTTGCACCAAAAGCTACCATGGCCTTGCCCGTGTTAATCACGTCTTCGCCCTCAAGCAGCCCGGTGATGCGGGTGATGCCGGAGGCAAGGCCGCCAAACATCAACGAGCGGTGCGAAATAGATTTATCGCCCGGCACGCGGGCATTGCCTTTGAGGGGCGGCGATTTATGCGCGGTAGCTGGTTTGGCGGTTAAAACGTGTGACATTCTCAAATGACAAGTTGGAACAGGTTTGCGCCCGCCGCCTAGCACCATTTAATTTATGCGTCACCCGATATTGCCTTTACTGTTATTGGCTTTGCTGTTTTTAACTTGGCTGTTCATTCTGCTTTGACATCTGGCGGCAGGCCCGTTATGGCGGCGTTCGACATGCGGCAGGCCCTTTTGGCGGCGCCGCTTACGACCCCGAATATACGTAAAGGCATAATCCGTGGCACGCGACGAACTTGGCACCAAACGCATTGACCCTGAAACGGGCAAAAAATTCTATGATCTGGGCAAAGACCCGATCATTTCGCCTTACACCGGCAAATCCTATCCACAATCGTTTTTCGCGGTCGAAGCGCCTGCGCTAAAAGAAATGGCGCGCGCCAAGGTTGCCGATGAGACTGATGAAGAGGAAGAAGTCGAAGCCGAAGAGGAAGAAGAAGGCATTATTGTTGATGACGCCGAAATCGTGACCCTCGATGAAGCCGATGAAGACGAAGACCCTGCCCGCAAAGAAGCGGTGGTTTCACCCGATGTTGACGGCCCGGGCGATGATGTGCCCGAAGACATTGAAATTGAAGACGACGAAGATGAAGACGAAACCTTCCTTGCCCAGGAAGAGGACGAGGAAGAGGACGATGTTGCCGGTTATATCGGTGGCGGCGGCCGCGACGACGAAGATTAAGTTCTTAGAATCAGCCGGCGCGCTTTTCAGGTTTAATTTTCATGCTTGAAATAGCGCGCCGCTTCACTTACTGCGCTTTCGATATGTTATGACGACTTGCCGGAAACCCAATCTGGCGTCATCCAAACTTTGGATACGGGGCTATAGCTCAGCTGGGAGAGCGCTTGCATGGCATGCAAGAGGTCAGCGGTTCGATCCCGCTTAGCTCCACCAAAGTTTTTCAAATCCCAACACTGTTTTGATTGCCTGAAGATTTGCAGTCTGTATGACTAAGCGGGCGCGCTTGGGGATTTTGTTATGGATATTGCCGGTTATTTTGCTGAAATCAGCCGGTTATTTGCGCTTGGCCAAACCACTGAACATTCATTCCGGCCTGCCTTGGCAAAACTGTTTGATTCGATTGTGGCAGGGGTTTCGGTGATCAATGAACCCAAAGGCGTTAAAGTCGGCCGGCCGGATTTTGTATTTATTCGCGAGGCTGGCAAAGGCGCGGTTCTCACGGTCGGGCATTGTGAGGCCAAAGACATTGGCCTTGGCATCGACCCGAAAGGCATGAATGATTTCAACAAGGCGCAGCACAACCGCTATGTAAAAGCACTGCCAAACCTTGTTTACACCAACGGCCTTGATTTCCGGTTTTATAAAAACGGTGAACTGGCGCGTGAGATTTCCATCGGTGATTTCTTGCCGGGGTTGCCAGCAAAACCAGATCAGTTTGCGGTGCTTACCAACTAGCTGAAAGATTTTGCCGCCGAGCGTTTGCAAACTATTGAATCTGCTGAAATGCTTGCGGCAATGATGGCTGCCAAAGCCACGCTGATCAAAGATATTCTGTTCAACTCTCTTGTCGAAGATAAGGACGTGCAAACCGAATTGGTGGGGCAGTACCAATCCTTTAAAAACCAGTTGATCCACGATCTAACATCCGAAGACTTTGCCGATATTTATGCTGAAACCATTGCCTACGGCATGTTTGGCGCACGGCTGCATGATAAATCACTGGACAGTTTTTCGCGGCTCGAAGCCTTGGAACTCATGCCTAAATCCAACCCGTTTTTGCGCAATCTGTTCTCTTATGTGGCAGGGCCGAATTTGGATGAGCGTATCCGGCGCACGGTGGATGAATTGGCAGAAATTTTTCAGGCTACCAATTTGCCAAAACTATTTGAGGATTTTGGCAAATTTACGCAGCGCAATGACCCGTTTGTGCATTTTTATGAGACGTTTTTGGGCAAGTATAATCCTGCCAAACGCAAAGCGCGCGGCGTCTGGTATACGCCGGAGCCGGTGGTCAACTTCATTGTGCGCGCTGTCGATGATGTTTTGAAAACTGAGTTTGGCTTGGCCGACGGTTTGGCTGACACCTCTAAAGTGACGATGGATTGGGACACCGGCCAGACCGACACAAAAGGCAAAGCCATCACGATCAAGAAAGAATTGCACCGCGTGCAAATTCTTGATCCGGCGGCAGGCACCGGCACATTTTTGGCTGAAGTCATCAAGCAGATTGCGCCGCGCGTGAAAGACATCGCCGAGGGCCAATGGTCAAACTACGTTGAAAAGGAACTCATCCCGCGTTTGCACGGCTTTGAGTTGCTGATGGCGAGCTATGCCATGTGCCATATGAAATTGGATATGATGCTGACCGAGATGGGCTACCGGCCCACCGGCACCCCGCCGCGCCTCGGGGTTTATTTGACCAACAGCCTTGAAGAGGGCGAGCGCGCCAACCAGCAATTGCCGTTTGCGCAATGGCTTTCCAATGAGGCCAAAGAAGCCAACACCATTAAGCGCGATATGCCGATTATGTGCGTGATCGGCAACCCGCCTTATGCCGGCGAAAGCGCAAACAAAGGTGATTGGATTATGGGGCTGATGGAGGCCTATAAAAAAGAACCCGGCGGCCAGATGAAGTTGCAAGAGCGCAACCCGAAATGGATCAATGATGATTATGTCAAATTCATCCGCTTTGCCGAACATTTGATTGCAAAAAACGGCGAAGGCATTTTGGGTTTCATCACCAATCACGGCTACCTCGACAACCCGACATTCAGGGGCATGCGCTGGCATTTGTTGAACACGTTCGACAAAATTTATGTGCTGGATTTGCATGGTAACGCCAAGAAAAAAGAGGTTGCGCCAGACGGATCACCCGACAAAAACGTGTTTGATATTCAACAGGGCGTTGCGATTATCATTGCGGTGAAAAAGAAGGAGAAGGCTGGTGCTGATAAAAAACTGGCCGAGCTTTATCATGGTGAATTATGGGGCGACCGTAAAGCCAAGTACGAAGCGTTGTGGAAACAAAGCGCAAAGTCAGCATCAGTTAACGCCCTGCAGAACCGCGCGACCCAATATCCATATGTAAGCCGCGATTTCAGCTTGGATGCGGTTTATCAGCAAGGCTTTGGTGTGCAGGAATTGATGCCCGTCAATTCAGTTGGCATTGTTACCGCACGCGATGCACTGACCATTGATATGGACAAAGATGCGCTTTGGAAACGTGTTGAGGATTTCACCAAACTTGATGTTGAAACACTGAGAACGAAATATGCGTTGGGAAAAGATGTACGGGATTGGTCAGTTCAATGGGCAAAAGAAGATGTGATTGATAATTTTTCGACCGATAATTTGGTGCCAGTTGCATACCGTCCATTTGACAATCGCTGGACATTTTACACCGGCAATTCGCGTGGTTTTCAGTGTTATCCACGTGATGAAGTTATGCAGCATTTTGTAAATGGCGCAAATTTGGCGCTTATCTATTCACGGCAAGCTGCCCGGGAAGATGCCGGATACAATCAGGTTTTACTGACAAATCATATATTTGATAATCGCGGCGTTTATAGCAATAAAGGAATTGCACAATCGTCGCCCCTCTACCTCTACCCATCCGAAAACGATCTCGATCAAACCCGTCGCGTGAATATGGATCCTAAAATCCGCCGTGCAATTGAAGATGCGGCGATGGGTAAGAGGCCGACAGAACTGGTGCCAACCTCTCCCCTTGCGGGACAGGATGTCGGCGCTCGCCGACAGGAGAGGGGTAATGTTTCAACCTCCGCAAAGTCACCCCTCTCTGTCGCCGAAGGTGGCGACATCTCTCCCTCAAGGGGAGAGATCAAGAAAGAAAGTTCCCATTCCCTTCATGGTGAGGAGCCGCAAAGCGGCGTCTCGAACCACAAAGGGAAGCGCCCCGATGAAGTGGCCATTTTTGACTACATCTACGGTGTGCTGCATTGCCCGCAATACCGCGAAACCTACCGTGAGTTTTTGAAGATTGATTTTCCGCGTGTGCCTTACCCGCCATCGCCAGACATTTTTTGGGATGTGTCGGCCAAGGGCGCAAGCTTGCGCAAACTGCATTTGATGGAGGATGCCGCCATTGGCCCAGCGCCTTACAAATTCACCGGCGGTGGCGACAGTGTGGTTGGCAAAGTGAAATATGAGGGCGAGCGGGTGTTCATCAATGAGGCGCAGGGTTTTGACAATGTGCCGGACATAGCGTGGAATTTTTACATTGGAGGCTATCAGCCTGCACAAAAATGGCTGAAAGACCGCAAGGGACGTGAGCTGTCTTTTGATGATATCCGGCATTACCAGAAGATCATCAAAATTCTGTCAGAGACCGACCGGATTATGAAAACAATTGAAATGCCGCTCGGGTGAGGCCCCAATATGTTGCCGAATACGCCACCATCTCAACATGCAGTTGCCATAGAAAATGGTCAATCGACTCGACGCTACATGGTGTTCGTTTGAATGATGTATCTTACGCTGCCGGTTCCTAATAAATATTGGACAAACGCTGCGCTTTCCGGTTTGGGCACGATATATGCGAATTTATAAACACCATCATATGTGTTTTTGCCGGTTGATCGTGAGACCGGCCGATCAAGCTTCTGACTTTTGCCCGATATGAAAGTTCTGGTCACAGGTGCGGCAGGGTTTGTCGGCTCTTATGTTGCCGCCGCATTGGCCTTGCGCGGGGACACTGTCACCGGCATTGACAATTTGAACAGCTACTATGACCCGAACCTCAAATTGGACCGTTTGAAACATATCACAGACAGCCCGAATTTCAGCTTTATCAAAATGGATATCAGCGACCGCAATGCTGTTGAAGCATTGTTCAAAAATAACGCGTTTGAGATGGTGGTGCATTTGGCGGCACAGGCCGGCGTGCGCTACTCCATTGATCACCCGCACGAATATATTGATGCCAACATCGTCGGCTTTATGAATGTTTTAGAGGGCTGCCGCCAATCTGACGTGAAGCACTTTGTCTATGCATCATCGAGTTCGGTTTATGGCACCAATGCGCCGGTGCCTTTTTCCGAAGCGGACCGTGTTGACCGCCCTGTCAGTCTTTATGCGGCAACAAAGAAATCAAACGAGTTGATTGCATATTCCTATGCCCATCTTTTCAGAATGCCGGTGACAGGGCTTCGCTTTTTTACGGTCTATGGCCCCTGGGGCAGGCCAGATATGGCCTATTTTTCATTCACCAAAAACATATTGGAGGGAACGCCCATCAATGTGTTTAACAATGGGCTGTTAACGCGGGATTTCACCTATATTAATGATATTGTAGCGGGGGTATTAAGTGCTGTCGACCACGTTCCACAAACCAATGAAGCGCCGTATAAGCTTTATAATATCGGGAATAATCGGCCGGTGAAGCTGCTCGATTTCATTGAGACGATTGAACGTGCAGCGGGCCGGAAGGCTGAAAAAATCATGCTGCCCATGCAGCCCGGCGATGTTTTGCAGACCTATGCCAATATTGATGCCATCAATCATGATCTCGGCTTTGAGCCCAAGACAGACATCGCCACTGGAATAGGCAGGTTTGTCGCCTGGTATCGCGATTATTATAACGTCTGACCGCGCAAACTCACCAGACAATTTGATGGTTTTTGGCCGCCGATAAACATTGCAGGCACCAATATTGCGCGGCCAGCCAGCGGTTTGTGAGGGCTAACTGCGGCACTTGAAATTCAAATTTCACTTTGAACAAGGCATAGATGGCCGACTTTTAGCCCAAATCGCGCGCCAACTGGAAATAAAAATTCGGGTTGATATGGAAAGCGCTCAATTTGATTTAGACACCATCCACGGCGCTTCCTTGAAAAAATTCAGATAAAGATTAGCTTTTAATACTATTCATTATGTATTGTTGCCGAAAAATCAGTGTATATCCGATATGATCGTCTTATACTTGATTTATTGCAATAATTTTCCCCAAAATATCCGATATTATTCATATTTATCAGGCATTTGCCCATTTAATGCTGGAAAAACCACTGGATATTTAATTTTAATTTTAACACTAAGTTATAAATTGTGAATTCTAATCGATTGAGTTCAGTGCAAAACCGCGGCGTGTTTTGATTCACGATTTTTATCCACTCGAGTTTTTTTTAGATTGTTTGTTCCACTCGAGTTCCTGTTTTGAAAGGAATGCAAGTTGCCAACTTTAAATCTGATTGGAAATTATAATTTTTCGGCCCAGCGTATTGCGGGTCTTTCTACCGGAACCATCATTGATGCGCACCTTGCATCATTCAGCCAAGATAATTGGGCAGGTGATGGCGGGGCCAACAACCCCTACCCGTTTCAAGTGGTTCAAACCTCTGGTGCAATCATTATTGGCGGCACGATCAATGGACAGGTTGATCAGCTGGGCAGTTGGCGCACGGTTTACGATCATGGAAATTCGGCAGGCGTGCGCATCGAAGATGCTCCCAATGCCACAATCCGGGATTGGCGTATTACCAACACATGGGATGCCATTCGCGTGTCTTGGAATTCCCCTAACTTTGTGATCGAGGATTGTTGGGTAACCAATGCGCGCGATGACGCGGTTGAGAATGACCGCCTTCAAACCGGCACGATCCGCGATAGTTTGTTTGATGGTGTGTTCGGCGGCATCAGTATTGACCCATCGTCTTCCAGTCCGGTTGACGGCCATAACAATACCGTCACCCTCGACGGCGTGTTGATGCGGTTGGAACCGTCGCTTTATTTGGGTGAGATGACGCATTCAGCGTTTATAAAAACCGATTCCGCCACCCCTGGAACAGTGACGCCGAACCTGCGCTTCATCAATAATGTGATCGCCATCGAGGATGTGACCCATAAGAGCTATCGCAGTTTGCGCGATGCCTGGGCCAACACCGTGGAATCGAGCGGAAACTATTATCTCAATCTTTCTGACACGCCGCTGCCCGCTGATTACCCGATGCCACCGGCTGGGTGGACGGTGCTTCAAGGTCAGGCTGCACGGGATTATTGGGAAAGCGCGCGCACAGCTTGGGTTGACCGGCATTCCGGCGCAACAACCCCCTTTAGCGGTGCTAATTTTACGGGTGATAACGCTAACGAGACTATCATCGGCAATGCGCTGGAT
>JANMFT010000048.1:0-2300 GCA_031374255.1 Limoniibacter sp.
CACTGATTTAATCGGCTCTTCCGTCACTTGGCCCGCAAATGCGCCAAGCACTTCGGCCAATTTCACAAACGGCTTCAGCCTTGGCGCTTCTTCCGCGGTGATTGACGGCATGTTGATGGCGTTCGACACCGCACCTTTGACGAGATAATCCGCCATCTGTTCGGCGACTTGCAGCGCCACATTTTCCTGTGCTTCAGACGTAGAAGCGCCCAAATGCGGGGTGCAAACAACATTCGGCATATTGAAGAGTTCGTTTTCCGTGGCGGGCTCGGTTTCAAACACATCGATACCTGCGCCTGCCACTTGGCCGGATTTCAGCGCCGCCACCAGATCAGCCTCAACGATCAAACCGCCGCGCGCGCAATTGATAATCCGCACACCTTTTTTGGTTTTAGAAAGCGCCTCAGCATTGATGATGCCGCGTGTTTTGTCGGTCATCGGCGTATGCAACGTGATGAAATCTGCACGGCGCAGCAGCTCATCGAGTTCAACCTTTTCAACGCCAAGCTCTTCAGCGCGCTTTTCAGACAGGAACGGATCAAACGCGATCACATGCATTTTAAGGCCGATGCCGCGCGTGGCGACAATGGCGCCGATATTGCCGCATCCGATAATACCGAGCGTTTTACCGGTAATCTCGATGCCCATAAAGCGGTTTTTCTCCCATTTACCGGCATGGGTGGAGGCGTTGGCCTCTGGCAATTCGCGCGCCACCGCAAACATCAGGGCAATGGCATGTTCGGCAGTCGTGATCGAATTACCGAACGGCGTGTTCATCACAATAATACCGCGGCGCGAGGCTGCCGGAATATCCACATTATCAACGCCGATACCGGCACGGCCGATGACTTTGAGGTTTGGCGCAGCAGCTATCAATTTCTCAGTCACTTTGGTCGCGGAGCGTATGGCCAAGCCATCATAATCGCCAATCGCGGCCAGCAGCGCATCCTTGTCTTTGCCAAGATCGGGGCGGAAATCAACGTCAACGCCGCGATCTTTGAAAATCTGCACAGCCATATCGGAGAGTTTATCAGAAACGAGAACACGGGGTTTACGGTTTGTCATTTGGGTTTGTCCTTTTGGGGAGAATTTGTGGAACTGTGGGTTCGAGCAACTGGCGAGGCAACCGGCCCGTCATCTCCCTCCCCCTTGTGGGGAGGGTTAGGGGTGGGGGTAAACGGCTGGCTCGGTCTGGTATGGTTTACCCCACCCTATATCCCTCCCCACAAGGGGGAGGGACAAGGAAGAAGGTCCATTAAAGGCGACTAAACAGCTGGGCTAAGTGCAGCCTTCTGAGCCTCAAAAGCCCAATCCAGCCACGGCAGCAACGCTTCAATATCGGCGGTCTCAACCGTTGATCCGCACCATATTCTGAGGCCCGGCGGAGCATCGCGGTATGCGCCGATGTCATAGGCTGCGCCCTCTTTTTCCAGAGCTGCAACCATGCCTTTGGCGAAAGCGGCTTGGCCATCTTGATCAAGCGCCAGCACTTCTGGGTCAACGATTTTCAAGCAGACCGATGTGTTGGAGCGCGTGGTTTTTTCAACCGCAAGATTGGCAATCCAATCCCGCGCATCCACAAATGCATTGAGCGCATTGGCATTGGCATCGGCGCGTTTAATGAGGCCAGCAACATTGCCGTTGGCCGCCGCCCAATCGAGCGCGACGATATAATCCTCAACACAGAGCATTGAAGGCGTGTTGATGGTCTCGCCCTTGAAAATACCCTCGGCCAGTTTTCCGCCCGACATCAGCCGGAAAATTTTTGGAAGCGGCCATGCCGGTTTATAGGTCTCAAGCCGCTCAACCGCGCGGGGTGACAGGATAATCATCCCGTGTGCACCTTCACCACCCAGCGCTTTTTGCCAAGAAAAAGTCACAACATCCAGTTTGGAATAATCGAGCGCTTGGGCAAATGCTGCGGACGTCGCATCGCAAATCGTAAGGCCTTTGCGATCCGCCGGGATGAAATCAGCATTCGGCACGCGGACGCCTGAAGTGGTGCCGTTCCACGTGAACACAACATCATTGTCAAAATTGATGGAAGCCAAATCCGGCAAATGGCCATAATCGGCCTTAATGGTGCGGCAGTCGGCAAGTTTAAGCTGCTTGACGGCATCTGTCACCCAAGTTTCACCGAAACTCTCCCACGCCACCACATCAACGCCGCGCGCGCCCAACAAATTCCACATCGCCATTTCAACCGCGCCGGTATCAGACGCAGGCACAATGCCGATGCGATAATCAGAAGGCACACCCAAAACCGCGCGGGTTTTATCGATGGCTTCGGCGAGTTTAGC
>JANMFT010000050.1:0-2695 GCA_031374255.1 Limoniibacter sp.
CCGGTTTTTTCAACGATTTCACGGATGACTTTACCGCCGGTGCCGATGACTTCGCGGATTTTATCAGCCGGAATTTGCATCACTTCAATGCGCGGGGCAAATTCACCAAGTTGGTCGCGGTTGGTGGACAAGGCTTTTGCCATTTCACCCAAAATATGATCGCGGCCGCCTTTGGCCTGATGTAGAGCAACCTTCATAATCTCTTCTGTGATACCATCAATCTTGATGTCCATCTGAAGCGCAGTCACGCCTTTCAGCGTTCCGGCAACTTTAAAGTCCATATCGCCAAGCGCATCTTCATCACCAAGAATATCAGACAGAACCGCAAAACGGTCGCCCTCTTTGATGAGGCCCATGGCAATACCGGCAACCGGCGCGTTCAAAGGCACACCGGCATCCATCAATGCGAGTGACGTGCCGCAAACGGTGGCCATTGACGATGAGCCATTAGATTCAGTGATCTCCGACACAATACGGATGGTGTACGGGAACTGGTCTTTTGCTGGCAACATCGGGTGGATTGACCGCCATGCCAATTTGCCATGGCCGATTTCGCGGCGGCCGGGTGAACCCATACGGCCGGTTTCACCAACAGAATATGGCGGGAAGTTGTAGTGAAGGAGGAAATTTTCTTTGGATGTACCGGTCAGTGAATCGATGAACTGCTCATCTTCACCGGTGCCGAGTGTGGCGACAACCAGCGCCTGCGTTTCGCCGCGGGTAAACAGCGCCGAACCATGGGTGCGTGGCAGAACGCCAACTTCAGATACGATCGGGCGAACGGTGGAAAGATCACGGCCATCAATGCGAATGCCAGTATCAAGAATGTTGCCGCGCACCACTTTGGCTTGCAGGCTTTTGAACACCGAGTTTACTTTTTCAGGGGCATAGACTGGCGCATCTGCGCCTTCCGGCAGAAGAACCGATTTGACCTTGGCTTTTGCGGCATCAATGGCAGCGTAACGGGCTTGCTTCTCGGTGATTTTGTAAGCTGATGACAATTCATCGCCAACAAGGCCCATCATCGTGGCTTCAAGTTCGCTGTTATCCGGCGCAACAAAATTGCGCGGGTCTTTGGCGGCAACTTCGGCCAGTTTGATGATGGCTTCAAGAACCGGGGCAAACGCACGCTGGCCAAACACCACTGCGCCAAGCATGGTTTCTTCGTCGAGTTCTTTAGCTTCAGATTCAACCATCAACACGGCGTCGGCAGTGCCAGCGACAACCAGATCAAGCAAGGATTCCGGCATTTCATCAACATGCGGGTTGAGCACATATTCGCCGTTGATGTAACCTACGCGGGCTGCGCCGAGCGGGCCCATAAAGGGAACGCCGGAGAGTGTGAGTGCGGCGGATGCCGCAACAATCGCCAAAATATCAGGGTTATTTTCAAGATCGTGCTGCAAAACAGTGATCACGACTTGGGTATCGTTTTTATAGCCATCAGCAAACAGTGGACGGATCGGGCGGTCGATCAGGCGTGAAACCAGAGTTTCGTTTTCTGAAGGGCGGCCTTCACGTTTGAAATAGCCGCCGGGAATACGGCCTGCCGCAAAGGCTTTTTCCTGATAGTTCACGGTAAGCGGGAAGAAATCAAAGCCGACTTTCGGATTCTTTTCAGAAACCACAGTGGCCAGCACAACACTTTCGCCGTAGGTGGCGAGCACTGCGCCATCGGCCTGACGCGCGATTTTGCCGGTTTCCAGTTTGAGCGGACGTCCGCCCCATTCGATTTCAACGGAATGATGATTGAACATGTCTTGTCCTTGCAAGTTCAAGGCGCGCCGCCAGAATTGGCAGCCGCCTGTTTCGTAATGATGCAAAGTTCGCTTGAACTTTGCGGGAATGATCATCACGGGCAATAAAACGGGGAATTTCCAAAATGAGAAACTGCCTGCAATCCTGCCCCATGATGGGTTACAGATTCCTCCAAACGACTTGGAGGCGGGCAAAACGGCGCTGCACAAACAGCGCCGAAATTTAATACTAGCGGCGGAGGCCGAGGCGCTCGATCAAAGTCTTGTAGCGTGCATCGTCGATTTTTTTCAGATAATCGAGCTGCGAGCGACGCAAGCTCACCATGGCCAACAGGCCGCGGCGTGAATGGTTGTCTTTGACATGGGCTTTGAAATGGTCTGTCAAATATTTGATACGCTCGGTCAGGATAGCAACCTGAACTTCAGGCGAACCTGTGTCACCAACTTTGGTGGCATATTCTTTAATCAGCGCAGTTTTGCGCTCAGCGGATATCGACATCGGAAATCCCTTTCTCATTGGAGGGTTGGATGAGCCAGTGCCGGGATGTCGTCCAGCAAAGGCAGGCGTACCGCGGGATTAGCCGTGGTTGGGCGGGCTATAAGCCAGAACATAAAGAAAAGAAAGGGGCAGCAGAGTTACGCCCGTTTCATCCTTCCATGAGTTTCATCGTTCCGTCAGTTTCAACTCAATCCTGCGGTTTTTATTGCGGGCCTCAGCCGTGTCTGCCACATCAAGCGGTTGAAATTCGCCAAAGCCGGCAGCAACCAAGCGAACGGGTGAAACGCCTTTTGAGGCAAGATACTTCACCACTGACAAGGCGCGTGCAGAGGATAGTTCCCAATTGTCGCGGTAGCGCCCACCGCCAGATAATGGCACGTCATCGGTATGGCCATCGACACGGAGCACCCAATTGATTTCTGGCGGGATTTCACTTTCA
>JANMFT010000072.1:0-8219 GCA_031374255.1 Limoniibacter sp.
GGCACTTTAACTTGTTTTTGCTGCGCCATGATCGTCCTCCGGATGCAACCATGCGCGAAAAGCGTTTAGCTTTCCAGTGCTTTCACGCCCCAAATATCACGGGCATATTCGCGGATAGTACGGTCAGATGAGAACCACCCGATCCGCGCTGTATTGAGGATGGCTTTTTCAGCCCACAGCGACGGCTTATGCCAAATGGCATCAACTTCTGTTTGCGCGCGATGATAATCAGCATAATCAGCCGCCACCATAAACCAGTCATGGTCGTTTAATCCGGCTACCATTCCAGCATAGCGGGCTGGCTCTTCCGGCGAAAACACGCCTGAACCAATTGAACTCAAAGCTTGGCGCAACAACGCCATTTTTTCAATAATTTGGCGCGGGTTATGGCCGTCGCGGCGGGCCTTATCCACCTGATCGGTTGTCATACCGAAAATCAAGATATTATCGTCGCCAATATGTTCTTTCATTTCAACGTTTGCACCATCAAGCGTGCCGATGGTGAGCGCACCGTTCAAAGCAAACTTCATATTACCGGTGCCGGAAGCTTCCATGCCGGCGGTTGAAATCTGCTCGGACAAATCCGCTGCCGGAATGATCACTTCAGCGAGTGACACGTTATAGTTTGGGATAAACGCAACTTTCAAAAGGCCACGCACGGCGGGATCAGAATTTACGGTACGCGCAACATCATTAGCCAGCTTAATAATCAACTTGGCATTATGATAACTGGAGGCAGCCTTACCGGCAAAAATTTTGACGCGCGGTGCCCAATCCTTTTCAGGATGTGCGCGCATTTCATCGTAAAGCACCACGGTATGGAGCACGTTGAGAAGCTGGCGTTTATATTCGTGGATGCGTTTGATTTGCACATCAAACAACGCATTCGGATCAATTTTCAGGCCCAAGCGGCGCTGCACCAATTGTGCCAGCCGTATTTTATTATCGTACTTGATGGCCATAAACGCTTTTTGAAACGCCTTATCCTTGGCATAAGGCTCAAGCGCTTTCAGTGCATCGGCATTATCCATGAACTTATCGCCGATAGTTTCACGCAACAAAGTCGTCAAACCCGGGTTGCACTGCATCAACCAGCGCCGCGGCGTGATACCGTTGGTTTTATTATTGATGCGGGTCGGATAAAGCGCGTGCAAATCAGAAAACACTGTCTTCTTCATCAAATCTGTATGCAGCGCCGAAACACCATTGATCGAGTGCGAGCCGACAAATGCCAGATTGCCCATACGAACGCGGCGCTCGCCGCCTTCATCGATCAGCGAAATTGAGCGGATTTGCTCGTCATTAAAATCTTTTTCTTTACGGGCTTCGCGCAGCACCTTGCCGTTGATCGCGTAAATCAGCTGCATATGGCGCGGCAACATCCGCTCCATCAAATGTACCGGCCAGCTCTCAAGCGCTTCCGGCAGCAAAGTATGGTTGGTGTAGCCGAATGTGGCGCGGGTTAAATCCCAAGCCAAACCAAAATCTATCCGGTGAATATCCACCAGCAAACGCATTAACTCGGCAACCGAAATTGCCGGATGCGTATCATTCAATTGGATAGCCACTTTGTCGGGCAGCGTGCGCAAATCGCCAAACTGCATCAGATGTCGTCGCAGAATATCCTGCAAGGAAGCGGAACTGAAGAAATATTCCTGACGAAGTCGCAATTCCTGACCGGCAGGCGTTGCGTCTGCTGGATAAAGTACGCGGGTTAAAGTTTCGGCGCGGGTAGAATCATGCAGCGCGCCAATATGGTCACCTGCGTTAAACGCATCCAAACGGATCGGGTCAACCGGGCTCGCCGACCATAGTCGCAATGTGTTTACGCGATTGGCCTTCCATCCAACAATTGGCGTATCAAATGCGGTGGCAATGACCTTATCCAGCGGACGCCAGACGCAACGCGCCATACCGTCCTTGTCTTCACCAACCATATCAACGGCGCCGCCGAATCCAACCTCATAAGCCGATTCCTGGCGTTCAAACTCCCACGGATTGCCATGGCTCAGCCAGGTTTCTGGAAATTCAATCTGCCAGCCATCAGCGATTTGCTGGCGGAACAGCCCGTGCACATAACGGATGCCATAGCCAAAGGCCGGAATATCCACAGTCGCCATTGATTCCATAAAGCACGCGGCCAAACGGCCAAGGCCACCATTACCGAGCGCGGCGTCAGGTTCCAAAGCGGCAATCGCATCCAGATTGACTTCAAGACCGGCAAGCGCTTCGCGGAGTTCATCCATCAAACCGAGGTTAGATACGGCATCGCGCAACAGCCGACCAATCAAGAACTCAAGGCTCAGATAATAGACCCGCTTGCCTTTCTGCTCATAGGTTTTACGGGTTGAAACCATCCACGCGTCAATGACGCGATCGCGGATCGCCAGAATACTGGCCTGCAGCCAATCATGTGACTTTGCAACTTCAGGTTCTTTGCCAATATCAAACTTCAGCCTGGCCAAGATTTGACCTTGCAAGGGCGATTGCTCAGTTTTTTCAGAGATAACCTGCATATTATTTGTTAAAGTCTTAATGGTCACAGCTTGTTTCCCGGTGGTTTTTGTCTTTGTCGCCACAATGTTGTCCAGTGCAAAAATATATCAAGTGAATGGGGTACACAGACGATATACGTGATCGGTAGCCAACCGGTTAAGTGTCGCGGAAGAAACAAAAAACAACCGTCCGGTTTATTTTGGAATCTCATTCCAAGGCTAGATTAGGCCATCCTCGCACAAAATGTCAAATTCAAAGCGCTTTGAGAGCCGGATGACATATGATCGGTATTGATGCACGATCCATTGCAAGACATGCTGTCAAGCTGTGGCTGCGCTTAACACATGCAATAATTTTACAATGAAAAATACCTTAACTGGCGCAAGTGCGCTTAACGTGAAGGTGTTCGTATCCATTGAGGCATGTCTTGTATGTGGCAGCCGCTATTGCAGCTACCACTTTACTCGTTTGCCGCCGTCCCTTCTCCTTACCCCACTCCGCCCCCGGGGGTAAGCGGCTCCGGATTTAAAGTTTACCAGCGCCGGTCCATTTCTTTTCAATCAAAGTGCAAGTCTCACGTGACGAGATATGTATCATACCGCGCGGCAAGCTCTTCAATGCCATGCGGGAAGACAGCAGCAAGTTCCTTGAACATCTGCTCAATACCGCCGGGTGTGAATGTCACCAACGTGCGCACCGGTTGATCGGTCATGTTCACCCAGTTATGCACCACACCGCGCGGGATAAGCACACTTGTGCCCGCCGGTGCGTCAAATTCGATACCGTCACAGACAAAGTGCATTTGCCCTTCCTGAATGAAGAAATACTCATCAGCGCTGCGATGGACATGGGGTGGTGCAATTGCTCCCGGTGATGCGATCGATTCAACAACTGCAAATCGGCCACCAATTTGCTCACTGGGCACATGGATCGCCATTTGTTCTCCCGGAACCGTAGGGAACCAGGCCAAACTGGCGGAATTGGTGGTGTGGTGCGACAAAACTGTTATAGCAGCTGCCGTTTTGGCTAGAACCGGCCGTGTTGATGCGGCTGCAGTCACCAATGCAGCGCCCGCGACGAAGCCGCGGCGGCCCATGCTGGATTTCTCATGCTGTGTCATGTCATTTCCTATTGCCTACGACCGGAAAAGCCCGGCGATGACTATGGAATAGAGCTTTTCTGACACTCCATATTGCACGGGACGAACGCGTTTAGAACGATTCCGTCATTACTACTTTCGCGATCCACTGGTGCACACTCCGTACCGACGGCGTCACGCAGGCCGGTGTCACGCTGCCAAGCGGTATCTGCGCCACGACCCGGGCGTATTTCCGGCTATTCGGTTGAACACACGTGTGAAGTGGCTTTGATCGGCAAAGCCACAATCCATCGCAATAGCGGCCAAAGACATATGTGTCGCGAGCAGGTCACGTGCACGATCCACCCGCCGCGCTTGCAGCCAGCCATGCGGTGTCATTCCAGTCGATACCTTGAATGCGCGAGCAAAATGAGTGACCGAAAGGCGGCATTCATCTGCAACCTCATTCAAGGTCTGGTCGCTTGTTAAGTTCGACGCGATCATTTCCTTAGCTAGCCGTTCCTGCCAAGGCGCAAGACCGCCGGTGCGCTTGCGCTCGGCATCGCGCATGCCACCATAGGTTCGGGCAAGGTGCGCTTGCAGTGCCAATATCATATGGTTGATAAACAACTGGCTCATTTCTTCGTGGCGCGAGATGGCTCCTATCAGGGTTTGCTTGATCCCATCCAAAATAGGATCAACAGTGTCCCAACCTGCAGGCGCGAGCAAACGGTCGATGGGCGGTGAATTTGCGTCATCTGCCATATCATCCAAGGCCGCGCGCGGAATGTGCAAATGTAAATTGTCGAGCTTGCCGTTGATGCGGCAAGTTGGTGCTGTGCGCAAATCGGCAAAGTTGAACGATGTATTTGCGCCTTTGGCGTATGTGTCGCGTTGGTTATTGAAAAACGACTGGTGCCCCGGCATAGGGGCCACGTGGATTATAGCGACGAACGCATCTTCGGGCTTTGCCTTAAGCAGGATTTCGTCTTCACTGTCATGGCTGAACCGCGCAAGGGTCAGCTTTGACGTCCGGTGGGCCGTATGAAACACAGCCCCATGGGGCATGCGGTCTTTTATCCAGAAGATCTTGCTCTCTGGCATTTGTTGGATCCGATCAAATTTATTGTCTAAGCAGGCGCTTTTTCTGGCTAAAGTGCCAACATTTGAAGCCTGCAGTTTACACCTTATCGCCTGCTGCGGCCATACATGATCGCCGCAAGATTGAACCCGCCTGCTTCGCGTGTTAGAAATTAGAAGATTTGCGCTGATGGCTGGCCGAGCGCCATTGCGCCGGCATATTCAGACTGTGCTTCTTTCTGCAGCGGGTGATAGCGCGCCGCTTGAATGTCACGAAATCTTCGCTCCAATCCGGCTTTACGGTAAAAGCCCGCGCCGCCTGCCAACTCCATTGCCAATTCAACCGTGCGAATGGCATTTTCCTCAACCAGCCTGCGACCGATCATAACATCGTTGACGGTTACCGCAGAGGGGGCATTGCGCTCTGCTGCGGCGATCATGAAATCGCGCGCCATCCGCGCCGCAGCCAGTGCTGTGTCCATGCGTCCCGCCAGCGATTGCAGCCGGTGCGACACCGGCTTCATTCCGGCAATGCCAACTGCAATATCGCGGGCACTTTCAGCAACACCGAGATAGGCTGAATAAATCAGCGGAAACGCCATCGTGGCAATAAGCTGGAATCCAGGGTGCCATTCGCCCGCTTTGCGTTTCAGCGGGATTTTGTCATCTGCTACAAAGAGCCCATCAATTATTATATCATGTGAACCGGTGCCGCGCATGCCAAGCGTGTGCCAAGTGTCCAGAACCGTTATTTCCTTGGCCGCCATCGGAGCACCAAAATGCAAGACTGTACGTTCGTCGCCCTCTTCGAAGATTGCACTGGTCATCAAAATGTCCCCAACAGGGGCACCAGACGAAAATATTTTGCGGGCCGTAATCCGATAACCACCATCGACCTTTTCCGCTTTACCCGAGCCGCCTATCCAGTCTGATCCGCCAGAACTCAGCAGGACAATATTTTCATTGGCGACGCGGCGCAAAAGTGGCTCAACCAACGGCTTGGCCGGTGGCTGATGATGCCAGCGCCAAGCTGGAATCGCCACTTGATGGGTGTGCATGGACAGCGCAAGGCCTGTCGATCCGCAAGAACCGGCAATAATGCGCAGCATCTCGCAAAGATCGCGCAAAGATGCGCCTCCACCACCCAACTCGGTCGGCACGCCGGCTTTCAAAAGTCCGGCCGCTTTAATTGCATTGTAGTTTTCTGCGACGAAATTGTCCGTTTCGTCTTGTCCGGCTGAATAATTGGAAAATTGATTGGCAAGCTGTCGTGCGGTCTCCAGTAGCTGTACTTGCACTTTCGGCTGTGGTTTCACTGCCAGGTCGGCCATTTATCCATCCTCCGGTTTCAAATTATGAGCACAATTGCAGATGTGCGCCGATGCAACCAGTCCACAAACTGTACTGGATGCGTGACGCTGTTCCGGCTAAGCTGAAAAAGAAGACTTTAGTTTATGATGGTGGTGGCTGGTATGCGGGGAAGTTTTGGACAATTCTGCCCGGTTGCCATGGCGTCAGAAGTGCTTTGCGCGCGCTGGACGCCTCTCATTATCCGTGAACTCATGTGTGGCAGCACGAAGTTTAACGAGCTCCGGCGCGGCGTGCCGCGTATGTCGCCATCTCTTCTATCAAAACGGTTGGTCGAACTTGAGTTTGCAGGGGTTATCACGGCGGTTCTGGACGCAAAGGGGATGAAGGCTTACAACCTAACAGTCGCCGGCGAAGATTTGCGCCCCATAATCACCGGGCTCGGAAACTGGGGCCAACGGTGGATCGAAACCGAGCCAACGTTAGACAATCTAGACGCAGAACTTTTGATTTGGGACATGCACCGTTGGATTGATCCCCAGCCCTTACCGGCACATCGTGTGTGCATTCAATTTGTTTTTACTGATCTGGCGGCGGAGAAACGCAATAATTGGCTGATCATAGACCCTGAGACCGGTGCCGAAGTCTGTTATGTCGATCCCGGTTTTGAAATTGATTTATACGCCGAGTGCACTCTGCGTACCATGACAGCAATCTGGCTTGGGATCGACACAATTGCCGCGGCGCTGAGCCGAAGCGATTTGCTGCTTGCGGGCGATCACAAACTTGCCGCCAAGATGCAGCAATGGCTCGGCCTCAGCCCGTTTGCTAAGGAGCGCAAAAGAGTGGCGTAGGTGGCCAAGACCACTGAGCAACAAATATATGAGCTGCAAGCGAACCAATCACGATCGTGCAACTGGTAATTTGCAATGATGACGGGTCATACGCGGCTCACAACGTGAGGGACAGCCGTGCAGTCGCGGGTTGATGTAGCTCGTTTTCCAATCCGCCGAATTATGATCGGAACTGCCTGCATAGCGGCAAGTCTCAACCAGTTATGCAGCGCGACGCTGATGGACCACACGGTAGCAATACGGCGCAACCTCTTCGACTATAACCGTGTCTCCTTCCTGCGCGCCATGCCGGGCAAAGAACTCCCGGATCCAGCCGCGCTTGCGGAAAAACAGCTTTTTCGCCGTCAAGATCGGTCATGACGACGGTGTTGCCTCCCCAGTCGACGGCAATTTCGCGCTTGGCAGCCAATGCACGGTTGGACCCACCGATTGCATCGGCCGGAAACTTGTCAAAGAAAGTCCGCAGATAGATGTGGTGGTGGCCGATATTGCCCTGCGTGATCTCGGTCGTCCCGATGAAACGCGCAGCATTCCGGAGTGTCTGGAGAACCGGCACAGTCGGCGCAACCACAGGTGCCTCGGCCACAATCAAGGTGTCATCGTTATCCTTGATCAAATCGAAATCGTCCGCAACTTCAGTACGGCTTGGCCGAACCGGGTTCTGCAACCTGAGCGGCTGATGACCTTCGGCGCGCAAGACCACTTCAGCGGCGGCACGAGCATCCTCACCAGCATCATGGTGCTCGAACTCAAGCCCGAGATGCTGCTTGAGGCTCGCAAGACCATGCCCCTCATTGCCGCGCAACTCGGGCCAAGCAGCGCGGGCAACTTTAACGCTGTCTCGCCAGTCCCACTTCGGGATATCCATCTCGCAGTTGTCGCAGGCCGCAGCAACAGCGCTGCGATCAAAGTCAGAATGCTGATAAACGGTCTGGCCCGTCAGCTCATCACGCAAAACCGGCAACACTTCGGAAAAAGTTGGAGCACCCTTCACTGTGTCGGCGCTGATCCCGTGCAAGTAAGTGAAGACCCAGCCGTCGACCTGCGGATCGACATATGTCACCCAAGTCTCGATCGAATTGTCGGTGCGCACGCAAGCAACGCCGATTTGGCAGATGCTGCCACGGTCGTTGTTGGCCGTTTCCACATCCAGTGCGAAGAAGCGGAAGGGTCCCTTCGGAAAAGGAGTTACACGGTTATGCAGGACGGGCGCCGCCTGCAGCTCGATCGCGGAAACGGGGATGGTGGCCCCGCCGTGAAACCGCTGTCGCTGCCGTTCGATGGCAGCCAGCTCCTGCGACCCCCATCCAAGACGACGCAATGTGGCGTCAACCAGTTCGACAGGTTCATCATAGGTCTGCATCTTGCGCCGGTTCCAAGCAATGGCGTGGCTGGGTGCCAAC
>JANMFT010000077.1:0-14980 GCA_031374255.1 Limoniibacter sp.
GGCCTTCGATAATGCCCTCGGGCGGATTGGCGCGAAGTGCTGCTAATTCCTCAAGGTTTGAAGCTGATAGCTGCGGCGATAAATCAAACCGCGATGGATCAAGTTTTGCAGCAATCGCTTCTAGCCGTGCGCGACGTTCGATTAACGGCAAGCCCCGCCTGTCTTCACCATTCTCGACCAGCACATCATAGAATCTTACAGTTGCTGGAAATTCGCGCAGCATGGCCGGTGACACCTGTTTGCGGTTTAGCCGTTGTTGCAAATCGCCGAACGAGCCGAGATGGATTCTTGTGCCATCGTAACGCCCGACCAGCAACTCGCCATCGAGCGTCGCATCAACATTCAGCGCTTCCACCACATCGGGAAACGCACCCGAAATATCATCGCCGGTCCGGGTGTAGAGCCGCTTGACGCCTTGGTCGCAGACGCATTGCACGCGGATGCCATCCCATTTCCATTCAACAGCAAAATCAATCAGATTGAGCTTGGCCAAATCGCTTTCATCCAGCGGTGTTGCCAGCATCACAGGCCTGAAAGGCGCGGCGACATGGCTGGATGGGCGGTCGGCTTTGCCTTCAAGCCACGAAAAAAGTTGCGTGTATGGCGGCGTTTGCGCATGCCAAACCTCTTCAATGTCTTCAACAGCCTTGCCGCCGAAATCAGCCAGCGCCTGCTTGGCCAACCTTGCTGAAAGCCCAATACGCAAACCGCCGGTGGCGAGCTTTACCAGCGCATAGCGGTCTTTGATCGGCATAATATCCAGCCAGTGCATCACGCGTTTAAGCGCATCGCTCTTGCTCGCGTTTTTCAGCACATGCACAACTTCGCCAAGCGACGGCGAAGCTTCCGGCTCTGGGGTTTGACTTTGCCAGATCAGGGCAATCGTTTCGGCCAAATCACCGACATAGTCATAAGACAGCGCAAAGAGTTCGCCATCAATCCGCTCCGTCGCCAGCGTCCGCAAAGCTGCTGCCTTTACTGTGCCGGTGTCTAAATTGCTAGTGATCGCGGCCAAGGCATAACCGCGGTCAGGGTCAGGCGTTGCCTTGAAATAGGTGGTCAGCAAGGCGAGCTTCGCATTACGCGAGGGCGTCAAAACGAGGCGTTCTAGCAATGTTGCAAATGCTTGCATCAATCTATCTCATGCATCATTCGGCCTCATCATCATAGCCGACCAGATTCAGCGGCATGGCTGAAATTTGGCGAAGCTCGCACCAACGCACGAGGGCCTCTTCGCGCCCATGGGTCACCCAAACTTCTTGCGGTGCAAGCTCGTTTATTGTGGCCGTCAACTCATCCCAATCTGAATGGTCAGAGATGATCAGCGGCAGTTCTACGCCGCGTTGTTTGGCGCGCTGGCGCACCCGCATCCACCCCGATGCAAATGCAATAATTGGATCAGGAAAGCGCCGCCCCCAGCGGTCTGCGATGGCCGATGGCGGGCCGATGATCACTGAGCCTGCAAACACACCGGTTTTGCCGGAGGCGACTGTTGCAGATGCCAATGGCCCCAGCGCAATGCCTTGGTTCTCATAATAGTTGCAGAGCGGCAGCATCGCGCCGTGAAGATAAATGGTTTTGTCATGCCCTGCATCGCGCAGCGCGCGTATCACCCGCTGCGCTTTGCCAAGTGCGTAAGCGCCGATAATGACGCATCGTTCAGGGGTTTCTACCAGCGCATCGTTCACTTTGGTTATTTCGGAAATTGTGTCCGGATGGCGGAACACCGGCAGACCGAACGTTGCCTCGGTCACAAATATATCGCAGGCTACCGGCTCAAACGCAGCGCAGGTCGGGTCCGGGCGTCGTTTGTAATCGCCCGAAACCACTATCACTTGGCCGTTGGCCTCAACGCGGATTTGCGCTGAACCCAAGACATGGCCAGCCGGATGAAAGCTGACAATGGCGTCTTTGATCCGGCTGGTTTCGCCCCAAGCGGCTGCCTGCTCGCTCACGCAAAAATTCACTCCATAGCGGATCGCCATAATATCCAGCGTTTGCCGCGTGGCCAAGACATTCACGTGGCCCGGACGCGCATGGTCGGCATGGCCATGGGTAATCAAGGCACGGTCAACAGGCCGCACCGGATCGATGAAAAAATCACCGGCCTCGCAATAAAGCCCTTCTGCTTGGGGCACTAGAATAGGTCGTTTGAGTTTCATACGAATTTCTGGCTGACAGAACCACAAAGAACAATATATGAACAGCCTATGGTAAAGCCAGCGGCAACAGGGATAGATTTTGCGAATGCGGCTTCGCCTGCAATTTTGCCCGAACCATTTCTGAAATGGTTTTCATCGCGCGGCTGGCAACCCCGCGCGCACCAAATGGATTTATTGTCTCGCGCGCAAGCTGGGCGGTCATGCCTTCTGATTGCGCCAACGGGTGCTGGCAAAACGCTTGCGGGTTTTTTGCCAAGTCTGGTTGATCTCACGCTAAATGCCAGAGAGCGCAAACAAGGCGAAATCCACACATTGTATCTCTCACCGCTCAAAGCACTCGCCGTTGATATTGAACGTAATCTGCAAGGCCCGATCCGCGATATGGCGCTGCCGGTGGATGTTGAAACCCGCACCGGCGATACTCCAACATCCAAGCGCCGCCGCCAGCGCATTTCCCCGCCGGATATTTTGCTGACCACGCCGGAGCAATTGGCGTTGCTGATTTCGGGCAGCGACGCCAAACGGCTTTTTGCAGGCTTAAAATATGTCATTGTCGATGAACTCCATGCGCTGGCCACCAATAAACGCGGGCACTTGATGGCGCTGGGTCTGGCGCGCCTTCGCCACATCGCCGCACCCGGCCTGCAAATGATCGGGCTTTCGGCAACGGTTGCCGACCCTGATGGATTGCGGCGGTTTCTTGTCGCCCAACCACAAGATGAGGAACTGCTTGCCGATCTTGTGATTGCGGGGGCAGGGGCAAAGCCTGATATTTCCATTCTTGAAACGACCGAGCGCATGCCGTGGCAAGGCCACACTGCACGCTTTGCTGTACCCGATGTTTACGCCGCAATCGCCAAAGCCAAAACCGCGCTGATTTTCGTCAACACGCGCTTTCAAGCCGAACTGATGTTTCAGGAACTCTGGCGCATCAATGAGTTAGACCTGCCGATTGCGCTGCACCACGGCTCGCTCGATGCCAGCCAGCGTCGCAAGGTTGAAGGCGCAATGGCAGCTAATGAGTTGCGGGCCGTGGTTGCCACGTCCACGCTCGAACTTGGCATTGATTGGGGCGATGTGGATTTGGTGCTGCATATTGGCGGGCCAAAGGGCGCCAGCCGTTTGGCGCAGCGCATTGGCCGCGCCAACCACCGGATGGACGAGGCGAGCAAAGCGATGCTGGTGCCAACCAACCGGTTTGAAGTGCTCGAATGCCAAGTGGCGATCGAAGCCAATTATGTTGGCGCGCAAGATACTGATCCTGTCGGTGAAGGCAATTTTGATGTGCTGGCCCAGCATATTTGGGGTGTTGCTTGCGCCGGGCCATTTGCCGAAGAGGCGCTTTTTATCGAAGTCTCCTCCACTGAACCCTACCGTTTTATCACCCGCGCTTTGTTTCGCCGTGTGATCGAGTTTGTCGCGACCGGCGGCTATGCGCTGAAGGTCTATGAGCGCTACGCCCGCATTATGGAATTTACGCCCGGTTGGTGGCGTCTGCGGCATCCGCGTTTGGCGCAGGATTATAGGCTGAATATCGGCACCATTGTGGAATCGCCAAGCCTGCTGATCCGGCTTCTCAAGGCCAAACCCAAAGGCCCGATTGTGCGCGGCGGTATGGTGCTTGGCAAAATCGAAGAGGCGTTTCTTGAGGCGTTGGTGCAGGGCGATACATTTATTTTTGCTGGCCGTTGTGTCTGCTTTGAAGGCATCCGAGAAAACGAGTGTGTTGTGACAGACGCCACAAAACGCGACCCGAAAATACCGAGTTACGCCGGCGGCAAATTTCCGATGAGCACGTTTTTGGCCGAGCAAGTGCGCGCATTGATTGCGTCGCCTGAGCGCTGGAAATTGCTGCCAGAAGAAGTGGCTGATTGGCTGCGGCTGCAACAAGTGCATTCGATACTGCCTGCCAAGCAAGAAATGCTGGTTGAAACCTTTCCGCGCGGCAACCGGCATTATCTGGTGGCATATACGTTTGAGGGCCGCATGGCGCACCAAACACTTGGTATGCTGCTGACACGGCGCTTGGAGCGGGCAGGGGCCAAACCCATGGGCTTTGTGGCCAATGATTATGCATTGGCAATCTGGGGTCTGGAAGACATGGGCGAGATGGTGCGGCACGGCAAATTATCGATTGCCGATCTGTTTGACCAAGACATGCTCGGCGATGATCTCGAAGCGTGGATGGATGAAAGTTACATGCTCAAACGCACCTTCCGCTATTGCGCGGTGATCTCGGGCCTGATCGAGCGCCGCCACCCCGGCAAAGAAAAAACCGGGCGGCAAGTGACGGTTTCGTCTGACCTCATTTACGATGTGCTGCGCCGCCACGAACCGGATCATATTTTGCTGCAGGCAACGCGCCGTGATGCCGCCAAAGGCTTGCTGGATATTGCCCGCATCAACGATTTATTGTCGCGCATTCAAGGGCGAATCATTCATAAGCGGTTGGAAAAAATATCGCCACTCGCAGTGCCGGTGATGATGGAAGTTGGCAAAGAACCGGTTTCCGGCGCGGCCAATGAGGCGCTGCTTGGTGAAGCCGAAGACGATTTGATCAATGAGGCTATAGCGTAAATGAATCTGCCTGCCCAAAAACCGGAAAACGATATGCCCAAACAGGTTGCCGCCCAATTAGGTGATTTGGCCTTAGTGCTGGATGCTGCCGGTGTGGCCTACGCTCCGGATGAACACACATTGCTGGTCGCCGATTTGCATTTTGAAAAGGCATCGTCCCTTGCCCGGCGCGGCGTCTATTTGCCGCCTTATGATACCGCCGATACGCTCCGCTCTTTGACTGCACTGATTATGCATTATCAACCCAAACGAGTGATTTGCTTAGGCGACAGCTTCCACGACGTCGATGGCCATGCACGGCTTGTAAACGCCGCCGCAGAAGCCATCTCATCTTTGGCACTTGGCCGTGATTGGGTTTGGATTTCAGGCAATCACGACCCCGATGGCAAAGGATCGCTGCCGGGGCAAGTATGTGTTGAAGTTGATCTGCGCAATGTGAAGCTCCGCCATGAGCCGCAATTTATAAGCGGCACATATGAAATCGCGGGCCACCTTCACCCGTGCGCACGCATTGAGCAGCGCGGGCGTTCGCTCCGCCGCCGCTGTTTTGCCATCAATCAAAACCAGATGGTGCTGCCTGCTTTTGGAGCGCTGACCGGCTCGCTCAATGTGCTTGATAAGGCCTATTGGGGCATGATGCACAGCGGAAATGCAAAGGCTGTCATGCTTGGCCAAACTGCAGCCTATGCCATAAAAGCCAACCGGCTTTTGCCGGATTAAAACAGCAGCGTAATCGTTAGGCAAACAATCACGATTGCACTTATGACAATGCGCAATCGTACGAACCAATCCGGCAAAGCACCGGGTGCTGCAAAATCCCAAATGGCTTGGCAAATAAACCCGGCGAGCAAAATCATTGTGCCGTTATAGGTGTTGATCAGCAGCGCACCAAAGCCTGCAAGTGACGGCAACACGCTCATGAACAAGGTCACTGCGGCGTCTTTTGAAATGGCGTTACCCCATCGAATGCCGCCCAGAAACGACAAGATTATCGCGCCATAAGCAACTGCTATTTGGTCGGCTTGAAACCCGCGCACGTCACCAAAATTGAAAAACGCCATCATAGCTGATGCGATAAACGGCAAAGCGCCTAAGGCCATCAAGGCCATGGCCATTTTTTGATTGGTTAAATTCAATTCTCAATCTCTCTTAAAGAGTATTCGCCCTGCCCAGCCGATGAATATGGCGAGCGCTACGGCGGCCAGTCCATATAAGAAGCCATAGCGTTGCGCGCTGTTAAAAAGCCACTGCTCAAAGCTGTCTTTCTCTACATAAAGACCTGTTGAATCTTCGTCGACAAAGACGCCGTTTTTGAACAAAAACGCCCGCGCGCGGTGTGTGCCAAGCGGGATATCGGCGGGCAGCGCCAGCGAAGCCTTAAACAGGCTTTGCGATAAAAACCGCACGTCACCAATGCCCTCACGGTACAGTCCGCTGGCTATTTTTTGCTCCCGCAATGCGTTTGAGAAATATGCAAAACGCGCAGGACTGGGTTTTTCAATGGCGGGTTCAAAAAACCGTTGTTTAACACCAAGCGACAATTGCCGGAACGTTTCCTCCGGCGATACATCGCGCAAATTGCGGGTAGCGGCAAGCACATAAGACCTTGGCACATCACGAAAAGAAAACGAGTCGGCATTGACCCACATTCCAAGGATGCGTTTTTTCTCGCGAATGGTTATGGGCTTTGGCGGGCCCTCTAAAACCACAATGACATCATAACCGCCCGTCGCAAGCGACTCGGCTTTGGCATTATTGACCGAGCCAAAAATCGTCAGAATTGTACCGCTGAAATTGGTGGCGATTTGTACTGTTTCACTTGAGAGCCCGATCGTAATATTCTCACGTTCACCATCTTGTGCCGCGACCTGAAATGAAATGAGGAGGCCTGCCATCACCGCCAAAATTAAAGACAGGCGACGCATTATTGGCCCGCCGTTACGGTGAAAATATTGGACGGCGTCACAAACAGATTAAAAGCAAGGCGCAGCGCGACCATTAAAACCAATGCGCCAAGCAAAGCCCGCAATTGTTCACCGCGCAATTTCTGCCCGACTTTTACGCCATACTGCGCGCCGATGACACCGCCGACCATCAGGATAAGACCAAGCACAATATCAACTGATTGGTTGGTGGAAGCCTGGATTACGGTCGTAAACGCTGCCACCATTGTGATTTGCAACAGGGATGTTCCAATAACCACATTGGTTGGCACCTTCAAAAGGTAAATCATGGCAGGCACAATGATGAATCCGCCACCAACGCCCATGATACCTGCAAGAACACCGATGGCAGCTCCAAGGCCGATGACAGGTATAATACTGACATACAGCTTGGAGCGCCTAAAGCGCATTTTCCATGGCAAGCGGTGTATCCAATTATGCTGCCCCGAACGTTTAAGATTAATATCCTCCCCGCGGGAACTGCGCCGCAAGGCACGAAGGCTCTCTGCCAGCATCAGAGTTCCGATTGTGCCAAGAAACACCACATAAAGAATTGAAATCACAATATCGAGCTGGCCAAGCTCGCGCAGCCATGAATAGACAAACACGCCAAGTGCTGAGCCGACCATACCGCCGACGAGCAACATCAAACCAAGCGGAATATCAATCGTGCCGCGTTTAAGATGCGCCAACGCACCGGAAAACGATGATGCAACGACTTGGTTTGCGCCAGTGGCGACGGCAACGGCGGGCGGAATGTTATAAAAAATCAGGAGCGGCGTAATGAGAAACCCGCCGCCGACGCCGAACATACCCGACAGAAATCCGACCGCGCCGCCCATGGCGAGCAGGACAAATAAATTAACCGATAGTTCGGCGATCGGCAGATAAATGCCCACCGTTAAATACCCACAACCTAACCCCGCGTGAGCCCGGCAAAGCCAATTCACTAGCCGGGAAATTAATCAAGTGAATTGAACGCTAAACCCTTTGCTCGCGTTACAAAAGCATCAATTGCGAAACTCAACCACTTGTTTGCGCAGGTAGTTATCGACTTGGTCAGCAGCGCAGTTGGAGTTGAAACCTATCCGTTTTTGGCGAGCAAGGCTTTCACCAATGGTCCGTCAATTTCACCGTTTACTGCAAGTTTTTCTTTCTTCTGGAAAGCGCGGATGGCTTTACGGGTGTTCTCGCCCATCACGCCGTCGGGCGTGCCAACATTATATCCAAGTTTGGTCAAAATCAGTTGCACATTTTTGATAGCTTTCTTGACATCAACACTGGCTGTTGCACCGTCTGCCAGTTTCCAGCTGTCAGGAATTTTCATATCATTGGCTGTAGCAATTGCAGCTTGCGGTTTCCAAAGTTCAACCTTGGACTTGGCTGATTTCAACTGTTCGGGCCGCATAGATTGCGCAACTTCGTCCCGCTTGGTTGCAGCTTCCGTGTCACCACTTTTTGCGAGCAGTGCGAGCCATTTATAAGATTCTTCCAAATCCTGCTCTACGCCCTGACCTTTACCCTTCATAACACCCAAGTTAAATTGGCTGTCACCGACACCCAAATCAGCGGCCTTCTGGAACCAGCGAAGCGCCGATGCGCTGTCAACTGTGCCATCAGCACCGGATGCAAACAGTACCGCCAAATTATGCATGGCGCTGGCATTACCGGCCTCTGCCGCCATTTGATACCAGAGTTTAGCTTCCGTGGCGTTGCGCTCCACGCCCAAACCTTTTTCATACATATTACCAACGCGATATTGCGCAGGCGCAAAACCTTGCGCTGCCGCGGCATTAAACCATGCAAACGCATTGGCCAAAAGCACAGGGTCATTTTGATTATCGGCAAGACGGCGGCCTATTTCAAACTGAGCCTTCATGTCTTTGGTATTTACAGCTTCAATCAACGGTTGCGGCCCAAACCCCTTCGGAATGGTTGGTTCTTTTGCACCAACTACGGCATCCGGGCTGGTAGTTGCACCATCTGTGAGAGTTGCAGGTGTTTTTGTATCAGGCGTAACGCTTGCACTTTCCATGGCAGCAGGTTCTTCAGCCGGTGTGCCAACAACACGTGGAGACGCTTCAGCAGATTGGTCTGCTGCCTGCGGCGCTATGGTTGCGACGTCTTTAAGTGGATCATCAGAAACTATTGTGTCTTTTGCCTGCGTATTTGTTGCTTCTGCAACAATGAGTGGTTCCAAATTGGCAGAATCTGCGGCTTTAACGTCCACGCTGTCTGTTGGAGCGGTTTTATCAATTGATAGCGTGTCTATTGCGGCCTGCTCAACTGGCTTTTCCAACTGCAACGCAGCTTCAGGTGCTTGCTCTCCATTACTTGAAACAAATGCGCTGCTTAATTGAAGAGCCGCAATTGCAACGACGGCCGCTGCCGCAACCATCAAAATAGGCCTACGGAATTTGGCATAAAGGGTTTTTATGTTGCCAAGCGCTGCGCTGCCTTTGCCCGATGGTTCAACTTCAAGAACTTCAGCTGCAGCAGCTTGAGCCGCACGCTTTGCTGACCGGATATAGTCTTTGCGGTCAACGTCGGTCGCATTTTGCGATTGCGTTGCTTTTTTCTGGTCGCGGACGCGTTTTAAAATGGAGTTTAAGTCGGGAACGGCTGCGCCGGGATTAAGCGGCACATCTTCAAGTTCACCACCTGGCATGGCTTCAAGAGCTGCTTCAGCAGCAGCGGTTTGCGGATCAATATTGCGGAGTGCCGCATTGGCAGCTTCCTGCGCCATAACCGACGGCGAACGCGGTTTGCGCGCTTCAGGCTCGTTTGCCAAATTAAGGCCGCTCAAATCACTTTCAGCCGCTTCAAGCCCCGGCGCATAGAAGCCATCATCCTCAAAAGGCATTGCGGCTTTCGGCATTTGTGGCGCGGGCGCACGCACCGCTTGCGCCATCACAGGTGCCGGGGTGCTTTCAAGGGCTGCCAAGCGGTCGGCAATTTTGATCAAAGCGCCGTGAATGCCTTCAAATGCATTCGTGCTGCGCTCATTACTGTTACGCGTCATTTGTTCAAGCGAGGCGAGTTCGCCTGCTATTACGCCTACGATATGTGCGTTGTCAGTTTCAGCGCCAGTAGTTTCAGAATGCACATTTTGAAAGCGTAAAGCGGCATCTTCTGCCGCTTGGCGCGCTGCCTCAAGCACCGCCTGCTGGTTTTTGGACAGTAAATTTTCAAGTGAATCAAACCGCGCAGAAAAGGCCCCAGCATCATCTGTTGGCTGCCGTCCAAGGATCGACGATAAGTCTGCGATTTGGTTTTCAAGACGGTCAAATGAAACGGAACCAGCAGCTGGAGCAGGCGTTTGCTTCAGTTGGCGGGCGATTTCGCTGAGTTTTTGTTCCAAGCCGCTGATATCTGCGCCTGCTGCGACGTTTGCAGCGGGCTGCATAGCTTCCAAATGGGAGCTGAGTTCAGAAAAGCGCTGTTCCAAAGCGGCGATAACTGCGTCAGCGTCCGCAGTGGACGGTTCACCAAAAGTGAGGTTGCTCAAGCGTTCTTCAATCGAGCCGAGCCGTCCGTCCAAGCGGTCAAACATACCATCTGAAAGTGGCTTTCCGCCTGCATTACCACGCACTTCACCAGCCAACGTGTTGAGCTGTTTCGTTAGTGCATCAATGCTGGCGGGCGACAGCGCTGGAGACGGCAGAGCGGATACTTTTTCAGCAAGCCGGTCAATCCGCTCCATAACAGGTTCATGATTAAAGTAGCTTGGCAATTCCGCAAAACGGTCGTTAAGCTGGCTAAGTCGCGCCTCAATTGCATCCAGTGACGGATTTTGCCCCGACATATTGCCCATGAGTTCAAGCTTGCGGGCAAGCAAAGCCATAGTTTGTTCAATGTGATCAATGGCCTGATTATCCATGGCAGGCACAGTGCGTTCTGCGCCAATTGCTGCCACCGCGCGGGACAATTCATCAAAGCGCTTATCAATTTGGCTTAAATCTGACCCGGTATTTGAGTGTGACGCATGACTATGGGCAAGAGCGTCGACGCTTTTTGCCAAAGTGAGAAGGCGGCTTTCCAGCGACTCCATCCCGCCATTGTTCATTTTGTCTTGAAGTGCGGAAAGTCTGGCACTGATATCGGATAGATGAACGCTGGAATCAGCGTTCATTCCACTATCGATACGGTCTTCAAGGCGGTTCCATCGTGTCTCTAAGCTGTTCCAACGATCATCAAGTTTGGTCAGGCTGTCACTTTTTGCCAGGCCTTGAAGCGAAGATTGCAGGTCGCCAAGCTCACGCTGTAAATAGCTTGAAAGTTTGTCCTGTGAGTTCTGGATCGAACGGTTGCCGGTTGCGAGAGTTTCAAGACCGGAAAGCAGAGCCGAAATCTCGTGTTTAAATGTGCCTTGGAGCGCAGTTCCGGCAATTGCCGAGTTCAGGCCGTCCAATTCATCGCGAAGGCGCACATATTGCGCATCCAAATCATCCCGCATTTGTGTGCGAACATCAGTTTTCAATGACTGCACAATCGAATTGAGTTGTGCCGCATCAAAAGTTGTTTGGTGTGTTTGGCTCGCGTTATTTGCAGGGCGGATGGCTTGTGCCTGACCCGATTTTAGGCGGCCAAGCTCATTTGCAATGGCTTCAAGTTCACGCGTCAAGTCATTTACCGCCGCGCCGCGCGGTGCTCTCTCCAAACCGGTGTCGTTTTTTTCCTGCTGCAATGGCATCATCTGGCGGCGTGTGCGCCCGGCATTCAGCATTTCCGGTGAAAAGTTCCGATAGGTCATGGTGGCACTCACTCCGGCCGTCTGAATTAAACAAATTGGCCGCGTCAAATATCCGGCCAATGCATAGGCAAAGCATGCCTATGTTTAACCAGACCATTAACGAACGTGGTAAACACGAGGTTAATAGCGTTAACCCTTTTTAAGTTTAGGGAGAGGATTTAGTGATTTCGTCGAAATGGCAGGGCAAAAGGCAAAAAGTGTCGCCAATCATTTGAGATGAGGACTAACGCTTAAGGGAGAACCTGACGCTTGGCTTACAGCCAGCCGGCTAGCCAATAACGCGAAAACGCAACGCCTCGGCAACAGCCTGAGCGCGATTGGTGGCGTTTAGTTTGCGCATTGAACTGGCAATATAATGTTCGACTGTGCGGTCACTAATGCCTGTAATAACGCTGATCTCATAGGCGGTTTTGCCAGCCGCGATCCACTTCAAGCACTCAATCTCACGCAAAGATAATTGCTTTTCCAACTTCCAGTAAGAGTTGTCTTTACCGCTGTTTGGCAACAATGAACGGATGGCTTGGTGTGCATAAATAGCGACCAAATGAAGTGCCGCTTGCTCAGATTTATTAAGCTTAAGCTCATTAGCGCCGAAAGTTACAATGGCTTGAAAACCGTGCGTTGTGTAAATGGGTACGGCAAAACCATCTACCAAACCAAACTCTGTGGCTTCATTCATAATATTTTTGGCGGCAGTGTCATTTGCGCCAAGTGGCGCTTCGGCCCACATAAAAGGTTTGTTAGCGCGCCTGACCTGCCGGATAACCGGGTCACTGTGAACATAGTTCTGATCCCGGTAGCGCGCTGCCCACTCGTCAGGCCAGCCGCAAGCCATAATGTAAGGGTCAATACTTTCGCCGGGCAGCGGTAAACCGGCAATTGAGAAGTTCTCGTACCCAAATGAATGGCCAGCACTCGAAAGTATGGTCATGATCTGATCAAGGCCGGCGGCACCTTCAATGCTTTCGACAATGTCAAAAGCCCGTTTTTGAATTTGCGCCCGCAAAATTTATCCCCTTCCCCCAAAGGTGACGATGACTGCCGCTGTTCACAAAGCGTAACAAAGAGATAGATTGTCGTGAATGATTGTCAATTGAGTTTGCGGATGATGCAAAACCGTTAAATTGAAAGACCTGTTACCGATTGGAAAAAGTTTGGATATGGTTTCCCGCGCATCACCAGCCGGTTCTACGATACAACTGAGTTAAGACCCCAATGCCCTTAAGACACTCACTATATCTCGCCCTTGCAATTTTCTTAGCAACATTGACAGCTGGCTTTGCGGCCGAGCGCGCGCCAATTTTATTTTCTAACCCCCTCGTGCGCGACACTGCTGCTGCGCCGCAATTGCAGGCTTTGCGCTTTGTCACTGTCGATGGCTTTGCGCCGTTTAGCGCATTTGACACAAGTGGCACATTGCGCGGTGTGCACGTGGATTTGGCGCGTGCCATATGCGGGGAACTTAAAATAACAACCGGCTGCACGTTGCAGGCTGTGGCATTTGAAGATGTGGAAAATCTACTGATTTCCGGTCAGGCCGATGTTGCTTTGGCCGGCTTGGTTCCAGCAGTGCAAAACCGCAAAAATCTTGAATTCAGCGTGCCGTATTTCCGTTATCCGTCAAAATTTCTGGTGCAAAAAGGCAAGCCCATAACTGACGGTATGGTGATTGGCGTCGTTAAAGACAGTGCCCATCAAAGGATGGCAAAAGCGCTGTTTACAAAATTAAAGCTGACCGCTTTTGATAGAAACGAAGACGCACTCACAGCGCTTAAAGCGGGCACAGTGTCAGCGTTGTTTGGTGATGGCCTGCAACTGGCCATAATGCAAAGTGAAGACCAATCGCTTGTCTGCTGTGAATTGCAAAATGAGAATTATTTTCTGCCGGACGTGCGACCGGACACATTAAGCGCGGCAATCGCCAACAGCCGCAGCGATGTGTTGGCCGCTGTAAATGCGGTTCTCAAGCAGATGGCAATAGACGGGCGGCTGGACGAAATTTATCTGCGCTATATGCCGGTCAACCCGTTGAAATAATCAGCGCATAAACGGCAGTCTGATAGCCCAGCCGAATTTTGAGGCACTGGTTTGATCAAATTCAACCAATCCAATTTTCAGCCCGTCCATGCCGGTGTGCGGCTCGACAGTATAGCTTCCAAACAGTCGATCCCAGACCGAAAAATTAAATCCATAGTTGGAATTGGTCTCACTGATATTCTGCGAGTGGTGGATGCGGTGCATATCGGGTGTAACAATCGCCAGCCGAAGCAGACGGTCAAAACCAAGTGGCAATTTAACATTAGCATGGTTGAACATGGCAGAGCCATTCAGCACAATTTCAAAAATCAATACCGCCAATACCGGCGCGCCGAGCAGAGCCACGACTGCGCCTTTCCAGAGCATAGAGACAATAATTTCAAGCGGGTGAAAGCGCAGTGCCGTTGTCACGTCAAAGCCGGTATCAGAATGGTGTACGCGGTGGATGCGCCATAACCATTGCCATTTATGGCTCATGACATGTTCAAGCCAAACAGCAAAATCGAGGATAATAAAGCAGGCGATGCCCGCGATAATTGCCGAGACTTCAACCACGTTGAACAGGCCAAAGCCCGTTGCATTTGCCCACAGTGCAACCCCAACTGCGGCAGCAGGAAAGGCCACACGCAAGATCAAAGATGAGACCACAAGAATGCTGATATTGGTCAGCCAGCGTTTGGATTTTAGCGCACCGTGAAACTCTGCGCGTTCAAGCCGGGGCGACCAGAGTTCAAGCGTCGCCATGCTGCCGAATATCGCCAAAAATGCCGATAGGCGGATGGTGCCTTCGCTGAACCCAAAAAATTCCATCAGTTTGCTTTCATTATCTTGGATCCTTGCGGTAACGCACGCGCGCACTGGCTTCTATAGCTGCCGCCAGCAGCATATCGATGTTGAGGGTGTCGCGCAGCAATTCCAGTAAACGCAATTCTTCTTCGGTGGCCATTAAATCCACAGCGGCTACTTCAACGGCCAGCGCATAAGCGGTTTCGCGCAATGGTTTTGGCAATGATACCGCCGTTTCTTCTATCAGCGCATCTATATCGTCAGTCTCCTCAAGCAGGATTGTTGTCGCGCGGATTGCCAAAATCAAATCATCCGCAGTTACTGATTTGAACACTGGCAGATTGCGCGTGAGATCGGCGATCATATTCAACTCTTTATCGGGCCGCTCACCATCAGCGGTCGACATGATGAGCATGATTTTCAAAAGTGCGTCGTGATGAGGCTTGATCGACATCAGTTTTCCAATTCCGTTTTCATTCGCTATCACGTATGGGCACACCACGCCAAAATCAATTACCGTTGAGGCTAGGTCCAATTGACCCAGTGTGAATGCATTTCGGAGCTTAAATTATGATGACTGACGATACTTTCACCGCATACCTTAATGCCGATACAATTGCCGCTGCTGCAGAAGCGCGCGCATGGCCGTTCGAGGAAGCGCGAAAGATCATCAAACGCCATGAGAAAAAGGGCTTTCCGGAGATCGTTTTGTTTGAAACCGG
>JANMFT010000092.1:0-7707 GCA_031374255.1 Limoniibacter sp.
GATTTCCAGAACAGCCGGAAGGTTTCGTCAAACACCACGCGGTCTTCGTGGCGTTTTACGAGCACGCAGTGCAACGTCCAGTAGAAGTCATCTCTTGAGCCAATACCGGCGGCAAGCACAGCTTTGATAGAGTCCGCCACTGACGCCGGACCAAGCCGCAAACCTGCATGGCGCAAAGCACGGGAAAAATATACGATATTATCCGCCAGCCTGCCGTGCTCGTTGGCGTGTTCGCTTAAAGATACAACGCCTGTGCCCATGGTTTACGCCGCCACTCCGGCAAGACTGGCTTTCACATCATCAAGCAGCTTTTTGCCTTCGCTACCTTGAATGCGCGAAATATCATCGTGATATTTGAGCAGCACGCCAATGGTTTGCGACACGGTTTCTGGGTCAATCGCCACCTTATCAAGTTCGGTCAAAGCCGAAGCCCAATCAAGGGTTTCAGCAATACCGGGTGATTTAAACAAATCCATTGTGCGCAGTTTTTGTACATAAGTGACCAGCTCTTTGGCAAGCTTGCCGTTGGCGCGCGGCACTTTCTGCTCGATAATCTGGAGTTCCCGCGCCGCATCAGGGTAATCCACCCAGTGATACAAACAGCGGCGTTTTAAAGCATCATGGATTTCGCGGGTGCGGTTGGTTGTGATGATCACAATTGGCGCCTCGGTGGCCTTGATTGTGCCGAGCTCGGGTATCGTCACCTGGAAATCAGATAATACTTCCAAAAGATAGGCTTCAAATGCCTCATCGGCACGGTCAAGTTCATCGATAAGAAAAACCGGCGCACGCCCAGCTTCGCCTGACAAGGCCTGCAAAACAGGACGGCGGATAAGGTGGCGTTCAGAATAAATGGAACGCTCAATCGATGTCCGGTCTTTATCTCCGGAAGCTTCCGCCAACCGGATATCAATCATTTGCGACGGGTAGTTCCACTCATAAACTGCTGACGAAACGTCGAGGCCTTCATAGCACTGTAATCGGATCAAATCGCGGCCAAGTGTGGCAGACAGAACTTTGGCAATTTCGGTTTTCCCGACGCCTGCTTCGCCTTCCAGAAATAAAGGACGGCCCATTTTAAGCGAAAGAAACAACACTGTTGCAAGCGCACGGTCGCCAACATAGCCGCCTTGGGCCAGAAGCGCAGCCGTATCATCAATGCTGTTTGGCAGTTTCACCATGATATGCGTTCCTCCCAAAACAGCATTAGTCTAAAATTGGCCCCAGCCCGTGATAGTGTTTGTTGGCATAAAGCAAATTGGCTTTGCCTTCACCGATGCGCATTGCTTTGACTTGGCCATAGAGCACAGTGTGAGTTGCCATTTCAGCGCTGTCTATGATTTCGCAGTCAAATACCACCGCAGCGTCGTTAAGACACGGCGCGCCTGTGTTCAGTGTGTCCCAATGACCATGGGCAAAGCGCTCGTCCAGTGACAGTTTTCCGTCAGCAAAAGCCCGTGCAATGTCGATTTGATTTGCTGCCATGGTATTAAGCGCAAAGCAGCCATTATCTTTAAACAAGTGGTTTTGCGCATGATCGCGATTGACGCAAATCAGCAATGTCGCAGGCCGGTCAGATACTGAGGTCGCCGCTGAAACCGTGATGCCACGTTTTCCCGCAACGCCGTTGGTGGTGGCTACGTGAACAGCGGCAGGGAATTGCCGCATCGCGGCGCGGTAATTTTGGGGGTCTATCGTCGTCGTCATCAACACTGCATCAGTCCGGTTCTGTGATTGGCCATGAATATAGGCGGCCTCGCCATAATTGCATCCCTTAATATGGACGCTTGTGAAAATCGGCGCTAGCACTTGGGCTGGGATTGGCGGGAATAGTTTTGGTGATTGTAAAGTCGATTGTAACAGGTCTTTTGGTGCTTGGCGCTACGTTTGCACATGCTGAAACGCTCATTGTTGCCGCACCTTTCACCGAGTTTCCAATTTTGGCCGCGCAAATGCTGGATGGTGCAACCGCAGCGCTGGAAAAAAATTGGCTGGTTAAACCAGTCGACGCGGGTTGCACCGAAGCAAGCGCCGGTAAAGTCGGCGATTTGATTCGTGCAGAAAAACCGGATGCCGTTATTGGCCTGCCCTGTATCGAAAGCCTGATGCCTGCGCTTGATGCATTAGGCCCGATTGGTGTGCCGGTGATTACTGTAGCCTCACGCGCTGACGCGCCATCAAAATTGGCGCTCAAAAATAAATGGCTTCTCTATCGTACCGGCCCGCGCGAACGCGAAGAAGGCGAAGCAGTTGCCAGTCTCATTGTCCGGGAGTGGCGGGATAAACCTTTCGCGATATTAGATGATGGCACTATCTTTTCGCGCGATACGGCGGAGGCAATTCGCAATTCCGCAGAAACTTCAGGTATTAAACCGGTCTTGATGGAAGGATTTCAGCCTCAGCTTGAAAGCCAGAAAAAGCTGATCGACCAGCTGATTGCAGCGGGCGTGAGCCATGTTTTTATCGCCAGCGACCGCGCCAATATTGCACAAATCGCCACGGAGGCGGCGGCATTAAATTTAACAATAGCTGGCCCTGAGACATTACGGGCCAATGATGTGGATTATCCTTTGCCTGCTGGTGTTTTGATGGCAGCACGCGATTCAAGTTTAAGCTTGGAAGCAACCGCAAAAATTAACGCAATTCGAAAAACGCCGTTTGCTATAGCCGAAGGCTATTGCCTCGACGCGTTTATTGCGGCCGAAATTGCCATTCAACTTAAAGCCGACAACAAGCTTCGGACATTTGATACCGCCGCCGGTTCAATGACCTTGACCGGCGACGGTTTTATTGAGCCGGTAAAATATGCGCTGTTCCGGTTTGACGGCAATGCGTTCCAGAAGGTAGGGCAATGAGTTTTATTCCTGGCCCCACCAATTCAATCACTGATGTTGGCGGACTCAAAATCGGCCACGCATCGGATGCCAAGCTCAAGTCTGGCGTAACGGTCGTGATTGGCGATCAACCGGCAACGGCAGCGGTGTCAATCTTAGGCGGCGCGCCAGGCACCCGCGAAACAGATTTACTGGAACCGCATAATCTGGTCGAAGCTGTGGATGCTATTGTGCTTTCCGGTGGTTCGGCATTTGGTCTTGATGCAGCTTCCGGCGTGCAAGCGTGGTTACGTGTGAATGGTCGTGGCTTTGAAGTTGGCCCGCACAAAATTCCGATTGTTCCCGCCGCAATCCTGTTTGATTTAATCAATGCGGGTGACAAGGGTTGGGGCCGGTATCCGCCTTACCGCGACCTTGGTTTTGAGGCCGCTAAAGCCGCCATTTCAGCTACCGGCTTGGGCACCGTAGGCGCAGGCACTGGCGCATTGACTGCCAATCTAAAAGGCGGGCTTGGCACAGCATCAACAAAAGTCGGCAAGTTTACAGTTGGCGCTATCGTCGCAGTAAACGCCATGGGTTCGGCAACAATGGGCGACTCACGCCATTTTTGGGCAGCACCCTTTGAGCAAGACAATGAGTTTGGCGGGCTAGGCCTGCCTTCGAGCAGAATCAATCCCGGATTGCCAATCAAATTCCGCGATCAAACGGGCCGCGAAAAATCCAACACCACAATTGCTATCATCGCTACCGATGCCGTGATGACCAAAGCGCAGGCAAAACGCCTAGCCATTAGCGCGCATGACGGATTTGCCCGTGCTTTATGGCCCGCTCACACACCTTTTGATGGCGACACTGTTTTTGCGATGGCGACGGGCACAAGCGAAGTGTCACCCGACATCACTGATTTTATCGACCTGTGCGCCGCAAGTGCTGCCACTATGGCCCGCGCCATTGCCCGAGGTGTTTATGCTGCAACGCCTGCCGAAGACGACTTGATGCCGACTTGGCAAAAGCGTTTCGGTTGATGATGCTTTAGCTGCCATTGTCGCCAAGTTACGCTATCTGCTAAGTGACACAAAACTGAATGCGGAAACCCCACCATGCGACGCCCAGCACTCATTGCACCGTCAATACTTGCCGCTGATTTTGCACGGCTGGGTCAAGAGGTCGCTGATGTTGATGCAGCCGGTGCAGATTGGATTCATATCGATGTGATGGACGGGCATTTTGTGCCAAATATTTCATTCGGACCTGCCATCATCAAATCAGTCAGGCGGAATTCCAAAAAGTTTTTTGATTGCCATTTGATGATATCGCCCGCCGACCCCTATTTCGGCGCATTCAAAGAGGCGGGCGTGGATTTGCTGACAGTGCATGCCGAAGCCGGGCCACATTTGCACCGGTCGCTTCAAGCCATCAAGGCAATGGGTCTCAAGGCAGGAGCAGCAATCAATCCCGGCACACCGGTTTCAACCTTGGAATCTGTCATTGATCTTTTAGATTTGGTGCTTGTGATGAGCGTCAACCCCGGCTTTGGCGGGCAGGCCTTTATTCCGGATGCAATTCGTAAAGTTGGGCAAGCCAAAGCGATGATCGGTAAGCGTGCGATTGAAATTGAGGTTGATGGCGGCGTCACGACTGACAATGCCGCTGAGCTCACTAAAGCTGGCGCGACGGTTTTAGTGGCAGGATCTGCCATATTTTCAGCGCGCGGTGTTGAAGGCTATCGTGCGCGTATTGATGGCATCAGAGTGCAAGCCAAAGCTGGCATTTCTGCTTAGATGAAATTTTTCGGCCACGTCTGGAGTTCCCGGCCTTCAATTGGTGAAACCTTGGGCGGCATGTTTGTGTGGGGCGCTGCGACCGGTTTTTGCATGCTAGCTGATTATATAATCTGGCGTCATATGCTGCCACCTGACCCGATGCGTTTAGTAGTTATTTTCGCCATAGGGTCTGGTGCAGCAGCGCCGGTTGCATTGTGGGGCGTTAAAACACTTGGCCGAAATAACAAACATACCGCATTTGCAGCGAGTTTCGTGTTGCTTGGCCTTGGTACAATTGTTTTGACGGCTTTAACTTTCGCCTTTGATTTCTGGTGGTATTTTTCGCAGTGGCATGGCGATATTTTCAGTAAGCTTTGGCTGAACCAATTCTTTTTCACCTTCGCCTCAGCCATCTATCAGTTTTTGGTCTCCGGTTTGCTGCTTTATTTGCCGTTCGGCTTGGTCGCTTTGGTGATCGCAAGTTTATGGGCATCATGGCGCATCATGCGTTGAAGCTGCTCGCTATAGCTGGTAGCTGCACACCAATATTTCACCGAAGGCAGGCCCATGATTGAGCGTTACTCCCGCCCGCAAATGACAGCCATTTGGGCGCAAGACACCAAGTTTCGCATTTGGTTTGAGATTGAAGCCCATGCCTGTGACGCTTTGGCGGAACTTGGCGTCATTCCGAAAGAAGCCGCCGCTAAAATTTGGGAAAAAGGCAACGCCGCCACCTTTGATGTCGCGCGAATTGACGAGATAGAGCGGACAACCAAGCATGATGTGATCGCATTTCTCACCCATTTGTCTGAAATTGTTGGGCCGGAAGCCCGGTTTGCCCATCAAGGCATGACATCATCCGATGTGCTAGACACCTGCTTTAGCGTGCAACTTGTCCGCGCCAGCGATTTATTGTTGGCTGATATTGATGCACTGCTGGCCGCGCTAAAGCGCCGCGCTATTGAGCACAAAGACACCATCACGATTGGCCGCAGCCACGGCATTCATGCCGAGCCGACCACATTTGGTGTGAAGCTGGCGCTCGCCTATGCCGAGTTTGAGCGCAACCGGGCACGGCTGGTGGCAGCGCGTGAGGAGATCGCGACCTGCGCGATTTCAGGCGCGGTGGGCACTTTTGCCAATATTGATCCGCGCGTTGAAGCCCATGTTGCCGCTAAGCTGGGCCTGAAAGTTGAGCCGGTCTCAACGCAAATTATCCCGCGCGACAGGCATGCCATGTATTTTGCCACGCTCGGCGTGATTGCGTCATCGGTTGAGCGGCTGTCGATAGAAATACGTCATTTGCAGCGTACCGAAGTGCTGGAGGTTGAGGAGTTTTTCTCGCCCGGCCAAAAAGGCTCGTCCGCCATGCCGCATAAGCGCAATCCGGTGCTGACCGAAAACCTCACCGGCCTTGCCCGTATGGTGCGCAGTTACGCCCTGCCCGCCATGGAAAACGTGGCGCTGTGGCATGAGCGCGATATTTCGCATTCATCGGTTGAACGCATGATCGGGCCGGACGCGACTGTAACGCTGGATTTCGCACTCGCCCGCCTCACCGGCGTGATCGATAAATTGCTGGTTTACCCCGACAATATGCTGCGCAACCTCAATCGCTTTAAAGGCCTCATCCACTCGCAACGCGTGTTGCTGGCCCTTACGCAAGCCGGTTGCTCGCGTGAAGATTCCTATAGTTTGGTGCAGAGAAACGCCATGAAGGTTTGGGAGCATCAAGCTGATTTCCTTGAGGAATTGCTGGGTGATAAGGATGTAACAGCGGCACTCACCGAAGCTGAAATTCGCGATCTGTTTGATCTAAGCTATCATACCAAACATGTGGACACGATTTTTGAACGGGTATTTGGGTAGGCTGGAAAGGTTGCACCTTTTCGTCATCGTCCGGCTTGACCGGACGACCCATGCCAATGACCTTTGAAAATACGTGCGACATTGAGAAAACCCACGGAATGGGTCGTCCGATCAAGTCGGACGATGAAGAATGTGTTAACCTCAAACCAACCGGCTCTGCTCCACCGCCGCTGCGATAAACCCGGCAAACAGCGGGTGGGGTTCAAAAGGTTTTGACTTTAGCTCAGGGTGGTATTGCACGCCGATGAACCAAGGGTGGTCGGGGTATTCCACCGTTTCGGGCAGCACGCCGTCGGGCGACATGCCTGCAAAGTGGAGGCCGCAGGCTTCGAGGCGCTCTTTGTAATCGGCATTCACTTCATAGCGGTGGCGGTGGCGCTCGCTGATTTCGGTTGAGCCATACATCGCGGCAATGCGCGAACCGGCGTCGAGTTTCGCGGTATAAGCGCCTAGCCGCATCGTGCCGCCAAGGTCGCCGGTGGCTTTGCGTTTTTCGAGCATATTGCCGCGCAGCCATTCGGTCATGAGGCCCACAACCGGCGTGCCTTTATCGCTGAATTCTGACGAGGTGGCGTCGCTAATACCCGCCAGCGAACGCGCGGCTTCGATCACCGCCATTTGCATGCCCAAGCATATTCCGAAATATGGCACATTCCGCTCACGGGCAAATTTTGCCGCCCGGATTTTACCTTCCGTGCCGCGCTCCCCAAAACCGCCGGGCACCAAAATGCCATCGACTTTTTCGAGGTAAGGCGCAGCGTCTTCGTTTTCAAACAACTCTGATTCTATCCACTCAAAATTGACTTTCACCCGGTTGGCCATACCGCCATGGGCAAGTGCTTCCATCAAGGATTTGTATGCATCTTTAAGGCCGGTATATTTGCCGACAATGGCAATCGTCACTTCGCCTTCAGGGTTGTGAATATCGTGGCTGACTTTTTCCCAGCGTTCCATACGGGGCTTGGGTGCAGGGTCTATACCGAAAGCCGCCAGAACTTCGCTGTCGAGGCCCTCTTTGTGATAAGACATCGGCACATCATAAATGTGTTTGACATCAAGGGCTTGGATGACGGCGCTTTCCCGAACGTTGCAGAATAGCGAAAGTTTGCGCCGCTCTTCCTTCGGAATTTCACGGTCAGCCCGCACCAGCAAAATATCGGGCGCAATGCCGATTGAGCGCAGCTCTTTGACTGAATGCTGTGTCGGTTTGGTTTTGAGTTCGCCCGCCGCCGGTATCCACG
>JANMFT010000121.1:0-2538 GCA_031374255.1 Limoniibacter sp.
ATGCCGCCCGACAAAATGCAGATGATCGAAAACGAAATTGCGAAGTTTGAAAATTTGGACATGGAGCGCGACAATTCCTGCGCATAGCCCATACCGTGGAGGACTTTCATATCCTCCTTTTGCTCATTGTCAGAGTAATTACTCATGCGTGGTCCCCTCGTTTTTATGTTGCCGCGCGAAATAAAATCGAACAGCGTTGCGCAGTTTGCACTGGTTTCATCCTTACAGAGGAAAACTTTGGGTCAACCCCGTTTGTTAAAGAAAAGTTAACCATGCTTAACGGCCAAAAGTGCGGGCAAATCAGCAATTGACGGGATTAGAACATCCGCAAAATCTCGCAGTGTCTCCCATGTGCCGGTTCCGGTAAGAACGCCGATGGTCAACCCCGCGCCGGCAGCTTTGCCCATTTTGAGATCGTGGGTGCTGTCACCCACCATCGCAATCTGGTGCGGCTCAAGTTCAACCGCCGCGCAAAACGCGTGAATCATTCCGGATTCGGGTTTCGGGCCAAAACCGGAATCATAGCCGCAGTGGAAATCAACGAGGCTATTTAGGCCAAATATATTGACGGTTTCCGCTACAGCTTGCCGGCTGTCGGAAGAGGCGATGCCAAGTCCTAAGCCTTGTGACTTGAGTGCGGTAAACAGCGCAGGTAAATCTGTTAGTGCCACTGCACTTCTTGCAGCATCTGCAAATAATGTGTGAAGCCCATCCACCAATTCCGTTTTGCTTAGCCGGCTTCCAGCTTCCATCAATGCATCTGCGATTTCATCAGCTGCGGCAATAGCAAGCGGGCTTTCGGCGCGTGTTTTGCCGGTCGCAGCATCAACACCGCAGCGGTCGAGAATGATCTTTGACAGTTCAGCTTTGCCACCCGCAGCCAAAAGACCAACCTGTTGATTAACCGGCCCCCACGTTGCCTCAAAATCGATCAGCGTTCCATCTTTGTCGAATAAAATGGCCTTGATGGCACTGGCAGATTTCATTTCCGGCTCAAATTTCATCGGGCTTTCAACGCCAGCTAACAATCAGCCGTTACGAAACGTCAAGAAGGTGATTGCGTGTTGGTCAAAAAAGCGCTTGTTTAATTTCAAGGCGAAAGAAAACAACGGCGCAGGCTGTCACAAACCTGTTGTCATAATTCATTATCAGCCGAGCGTTCCGCATCAGATGCGGGGAAACCGGGAGTTCATCCAAATGACAATTTTGAAGAAAATTACAAACGTGCTTGCAGCCACTGCGTTTGGTGCAACCAGCTTTGTTGGCATTGCGCACGCCGATATGGCCGCAATTGAAGCTGCCGCCAAAACCGAAGGCAAACTTTCCGTCATTGCATTGCCGCATGACTGGTGCGGTTACGGCGATATTATTGCATCATTCAAAGCTAAATATCCTGAAATCACAGTGACTGAACTCAACCCAGATGCCGGTTCAGCCGACGAAATCGAAGCCATCAAGGCCAACAAAGATAATAAAGGCCCGCAAAATCCAGACGTGATTGATGTCGGTTTGGCGTTCGGCCCGTCATCACAAGCTGAAGGCCTGTTGCAGCCGCATAAAGTTACTGCTTGGGGAGATATTGCCGATGGCGTGAAAGATGCTGACGGGCATTGGGCTGGTGCATATCACGGTGTGATGTCGTTTGTGGTGAATAAAGATCTGGTGAAAAATACGCCGCAAGATTGGGCGGATCTGCTCAAACCCGAATACGCCGGTCAAATTGCACTGGCAGGTGATCCGCGCGCGTCCAGCCAAGCCATTTTGGGTGTACTTGCCGCTGGCATGTCAACCGGTGCCAAAGCGGGCGCCGAGGCCGGCACCGCTGGTCTTGAGTTCTTCAAACAGCTCAACGCGTCGGGCAATTTTGTGCCGGTTATCGGCAAATCCGGCACATTGGCACAAGGAACAACACCGATTATAATTGCTTGGGATTATAATGGTTTGTCATGGGGCAAAACCTTGGCCGGCAACCCGCCGGTTGAAGTTGTGATTCCGAAATCTGCCAAACTTGCCGGTGTTTATGTTCAAGGCGTCAATGCTTTTGCGCCAAACCCCAATGCGGGCAAGTTGTGGATAGAGCACATTTTTTCTGACGAAGGTCAGGTCGGCTACAATAAAGGCTTTTGCCAAACAGCGCGCTTCACTTCAATGGTTGCCGCCGGTAAAGTTCCGGAAGATGTGTTAAAGGCCATGCCAGCCGCTGAATCTTATGTTGGTGCTTTCTTCCCGTCATTGGATGAATTGGCCGCAAACAAAGAAGCTGTCACCAAAGGCTGGGACGCAACCGTTGCTGCCGACGTGAAATAAGAACTACGTCATCCCGCCCGGGCTTTCGTCCGGGCGGCTTTTTTTACTTAGGGGGCAGTTAATATGGCGGGAGAAGCGGTAATCAGCGCAAACCGCCCTGCTTTAAAGATGCCATTCAGGCTCCCTTGGCACTGGCTTGGCATTGTGCCGTTCGCAATATTCGTGACTTTGTTTTTGATAATGCCGACCATGCGTATTGTGTTCGGTGCATTCCAAACCGCCGATGGCGGC
>JANMFT010000143.1:0-4647 GCA_031374255.1 Limoniibacter sp.
CGCTGAAACCCGCAGAAATGATAACGCTTCGGGTGGCGGCAGGGCAAAAAGGTTCGGACTCCTACCAGTTGATGAGCGAAATTGCCGAGGTCGCAGCGCGCTCCGGCAAGCCGATCAAACTCGAAGTTTTGGCCACCGGCGATGCCACCGACAACATTGTGCAATTGAACAAGCATGACGTCGATCTCGCGGTCATCCGTGCTGATACGCCGGTGTTTTCTGATGTGCGGATAGTCGCTGACCTTTACCATGATTATTTCCAGCTGATCACGCGGCCCGGCAGCGGGATTTACACGCTCCAACAATTAAGTGGCAAACGTATCGCATTACCTCCGCCCGGAACGGATGGCTACAAATCCTTCTTCGTTATCGTTGATCATTATGATCTCGATATTGGCACCATGCGCTGGACGGCAATGTCGCTTGATCAGGCGCGCCGCAAATTGATCAACGGCGATTTGGATGCCGTGTTCACGGTCCGCTCACTGCGAGATGAAGTACTTCTCCGCGTGGTTGGAGACGCAGAAATTGCCAACCTGCCGCTTGATATTTTGGAAATCGGCCAAGCCGACGCCATGATTTTAAAGCGCCCGCTTTTGAGCTTCGGTACGATTGGCATGGGTTCACTGTCCGGCGCTTTGCCGATGCCATCGCGCAATATCAAAACGATTACTGCAACCCGCGTTTTGGTGGCGCATGAGAATGCTGATGCCAATGCCATCCGCGCACTGACAGAGGTTTTGTTTGAGAGCCGTTTGGATTTAACTCTGCGTATGCCGCTTGCCGCAGCCATAACCAAACCCGATGAAAGTGCGGGCCTCGCTGTGCCATTGCATCAAGGCGCGAGCGATTATTTTAACCGCGATGCGCCTAATTTTCTGGAAGCCAATTCGAATTCGCTCGGCCTTTTGCTGACGATTGCCGCAATGGTTGTATCGGGGATTTTGGCTTTGCGTGCACGATTGATGGCTGGCCAGAAAAACAAGGCCGATGTGTTCAACTATCGTTTGATGGAATTAAACACCCGCGCGATTGAAAGCGGCAACTTGATTGACTTTGATGAAATCCGCACCGAGCTTGCATCCATGATGGCAACAGTGATTGTGGCGCTCGATAAGGATGAGGTTACCGATGAAGGCTTCCATTCCTTCAGCCGCATTCACGACAGCGTCAGCAGTTCGGTGCGTGATGCCGAAACACGTTTACGTGGCCGAAGTGTCTAACATGGCTTGGCGCTTTCTGATGCGTTCGCGGTAAAATGCGTAAATCCCGGAACCCATGATCAGCGCCGCTCCAGCCAAGGTTAGAGCATCCGGCAATTCTTTGAAAATCAACGTGCCGATTATAAGCGCGAAAATCAGCCGCGAATAGCGGAACGGCGCAACTGCCGAAATCTCGCCAACACGTGTGGCCTCGGTGATAGCCCAATAGGCAAAAGCGCCAATTGAAATTGCACCTCCTATGAGCAACCAATGTTGTAAATTGAGGGTCACCCATTTTCCATCGGAGATCACCAAAAATACGCCGAGTAACCCGACCGCAAAAAATCCCCACGATGACAGCTGCAATGTCGGGATGGTTTTCGGGATTTTTCGTGTGGCCAAATCCCGCGCCGAAAGGCCCAAAACGCCGAGCACCGCCCACAAAACATTTGCATCAAAGGTGCCAACTCCGGGGCGCACAACCAATAGCATTCCAACAAAGCCAACAGCGATCGCCAACCAGCGCCGCCATCCGACGGTTTCCTTAAAAATCAGCGCAGCGCCCATCGTCACTAGCAACGGTGCGGCCTGCAAAATAGTGGTCGCGGTGGCAAGCGGGATGGTCGCTATGCCCGTGACAAACCCCCAAGTGCCGAGCATTTCAACACCATTGCGGGTAAGAACGGCGGGGTGGAAAAAATCTTTTGAAAACAGTGAAACGCCATCCTTGATCGCCCATACTGCATAAATTGCAGTGCCGCCGATTGCGAGCAAAACCAAAATCTGGCCAACACTCACGCCCGCACCATTTGCGGCGAGCGCTTTGATGAAAGCGTCTTCCACAGCAAAACCGACCATGGCCAAGACCATCAAAACTATGCCGCGGAGATTGTTCATGCAATGGAGGCTTTCAAACGATTAAGCGCCAGCGCTAGGCTTACAGCAACTACATGTCAAAGCATCTGAAGCTTCAACCTTGTCAGGGTGACACCGAGCGCCCAGATAGTGGCAAACATCGAATCGTGATCGGAATGAACATGCAAGCCTCACCCGCAACAGAATGGAACGGCAATTTGGGTCTGCCAGATTTTGGCGCGATTAATGACGATAATTTTGGGCAGGTGTTTGATGCCGCCTTTGCCGCTCATGCCGCCGAGATTGATACCATCGCCGATAATCCTGAACCGGCAACAATCGATAACACATTAAAAGCCATGGAGCTTGGCGGCCTTGCGCTCGACCGTGTGTCATCCGTTTTTTGGGCCAAGGCGGGTGCGCATACCAATGACACAATTCAAGCGCTGGAGCGCGACTTGGCACCCAAAATGTCTCGCCATTTTGCGGCAATCACCATGAACAAAAAACTGTTCGCGCGTATCAACGCACTATGGGAAATCCGCGAAACATTCAATGCGGAAACCGCCCGTGTTCTCGACCAAAGCCGTGCCGGTTTTGTGCGTTCTGGTGCATTGCTAAACGATGATGACCAAACCCGGTTCAAAAAAATCGATGAGCGTTTGGCCGAACTCAGTACAAATTTTGGCCAAAACGTTTTGAAGGATGAATCCACTTGGGTGCTGTTTGTTACCGAGGCTGATCTGACCAGCCTGCCTGAGTTTTTGATCTCTGCCATGAAAGGCGCTGCCACCGAGCGCGGCAAACCTGATGCTTGGGCGCTGACACTATCGCGCTCAATTGCTGAGCCGTTTTTATCTTTGTCGCCGCGCCGAGATCTCAGGGAAGTGTTGTTCAACGCCTTCATCAAACGTGGTGAAAATGGCGGCGAGAGCGATAACACTTCCATCATTGCTGAGACTTTGGCACTGCGGGCGGAGAAGGCCAAGCTCTTGGGCTTTGCCACCTTCGCAGATTACAAACTCGACCGCACAATGGCTGCTAAACCAGCCAATGTGTATCAACTGCTGAACCCGGTTTGGGAAGCCGCACGGAAAAAAGCGGGCGTCGATCAAAAAGCCCTAGGCATGCTTGCGCAAGAGACCGGCGCCAATGCCGATATTCAACCTTGGGACTGGCGTTATTATGCCGAAAAACTGCGCGCCAAAACCTATGCCTTTGATGAGGCGGAATTGAAGCCTTATCTACAACTCGATAATATGATTGCCGCCTCTTTTGATGTTGCGGGCCGCCTGTTTGGCCTCACCTTTGAGGAGCAACAGGGGTTAACCGCTTGGCACGAAGACAGCCGCGTCTGGCGCGTTTTCGGGCCTGATCATAAACAACTCGGCCTGTTTATAGGTGATTATTTCGCCCGGTCTTCAAAACAGTCCGGCGCTTGGATGAGCGCGCTCCAAAGTCAACATGGTTTGGATGGCGGGCAGCAACCCATCATCTACAACGTGTGCAATTTCGCCAAACCCGCAGCCGGTCAACCGGCGCTTTTGTCATTCGATGATGCCCGCACGTTGTTTCACGAGTTTGGCCACGCCATGCACGGTATGTTGTCGAACGTGACTTGGCCTTCGGTTTCCGGAACTTCAGTTTATCGCGATTTTGTCGAATTGCCGTCACAGCTGTATGAGCATTGGCTGTCGGTGCCCGAAGTACTGGCGAAGTATGCGATCCACGCAACAACTGGCGAGCCAATGCCAAAAGCGCTGATGGACAAACTCAAAGCCGCACGGACATTTGATGCAGCCTTTGGCGCAGTTGAATTTACCGCTTCGGCGCTAATCGACATGGCTTACCATTCACGCGCGGAAGTACCTGCCGACCCAATGGCGTTTGAGAGGGAAGAACTTGCCCGTATGGGCATGCCGGATGCCATTGCCATGCGCCACCGCAGCACGCATTTCGGACATATATTTTCCGGTGGTTATTCAGCGGGCTATTATTCATATCTCTGGTCAGAAGTGCTCGACGCCGACGCCTTTGCAGCATTTGAAGAAACTGGCGATCCGTTTGACCCTGCGCTGGCTAAGAAGCTCAAAGACAATATTTATGCCGCAGGGGGCACCAAAGACCCTACCGAACTTTACACAGCGTTTCGCGGCAAAATGCCGAATGCGGAAGCGATGATGCGGAAGCGCGGGCTGGCGTGATGCCATCACACTCTCGTGCTTCACCCCTTCGTGAGTTTTGATTTTGGTAACATCGGCGCATGGTTCATCCAACAGAGGGATTGATCCATGAGCCATTTTTTAGCCGTCGCTTTGCTTGCAACCACGACACTGTTTTCCACTATTTCGCCATCAACTGCCGGTGAACGTATTACCGGCGTGGTCGAATTGTTCACTTCGCAAGGCTGCTCGTCCTGCCCGCCAGCGGATAAAATTCTGACCAAGCTCAACCAAAAACCCGGCGTGTTGGTATTGGCATGGCACGTGGACTATTGGGATTACTTGGGCTGGAAGGATACGCTCGGCGTGACCGGCGCAACCGAGCGCCAGCGAAGCTATGCGGCAGGGTTTAAATCCGCATCTGTCTA
>JANMFT010000166.1:0-1903 GCA_031374255.1 Limoniibacter sp.
GACATAGTGCGCGCGCTTGGTGCAAACACCCACATTATTGCCGTTTGCCAGCCTTCGGTGCCGGTGCTGGCTGCTGTTTCAGTCATGGCGGCTGACAACGACCCGCTGCAACCCGCCTCAATGACACTGATGGGCGGGCCAATTGACACCCGGCGCAACCCGACCGCGGTTAATAAAATGGCGGAGGGCAAAACGCTCGATTGGTTCCGCACCAAGGTGATTATGAGCGTGCCATGGCCAAACGCCGGTGCCACCCGTGCGGTCTATCCGGGCTTTATGCAATTAACCGGGTTCATGACCATGAACCTTGACCGCCACATGAGCGCTCACAACGAGTTTTTTCAGCACCTCGTCAAAGGCGACGGCGAACCGGCTGAAAAGCACCGCGATTTCTACGATGAATATATGGCGGTGATGGATCTAACCGCAGAGTTTTATCTGCAAACCGTCGACACAGTTTTCATCAAACACGCTTTGCCCAAAGGCTTGATGATGCATCGCTCGACAAAAGTTGACCCATCGCTCATCCGCAAAACTGCTTTGCTGACGGTTGAAGGCGAGAATGACGATATTTCAGGCGTTGGCCAAACCAAGGCCGCCCAAACGCTGTGCTCGTCGCTGCCAGATGATATGCGCGAACATTATTTGCAACCGCATGTTGGCCATTACGGCGTGTTTAACGGCTCAAGATTTCGCGCTGAAATCGCGCCGCGGATCGTGGCGTTTATCAACAAACACGATCAAGTGGCGGCTAAACCCCAAACCAATCACAAATGAACCGCTCATAAATTGCAGTAAGTTGTTCGAGATCGTTCACCGCCACGCGCTCATCAATCATATGCATGGTTTGGCCGACAAGGCCAAACTCCACAACCGGGCAGTAGTTTTTGATGAACCGCGCATCGGACGTGCCGCCGGTGGTGGAGAGTTTTGGGATACGGCCCGTCATGGCTTTGATTGATGCCGATAAAGTTGCGATCAGCTTTTCATCACGGGTGAGGAACACGTCAGACGGTGATGGTTTCCAATGCAGCATATAATTGGTTTTACCGGCAGCATTGGCAAGCCGCGCCGCAATTTCAGTTTTCAGGCTCTCTTGTGTCCAATGATCATTAAACCGGATATTGAAGCTTGCCTTGGCTTCACCTGCAATCACATTCGAGGCCTGATTGCCAATATCAATCGTTGTGACTTCAAGATTACTGGGTTGAAAATCGGCGCTGCCACTATCCAGCGGCTCGGCCATTAATGCCGCGCAAAGGGCCACGATGCCGCGCGCTGGATTATCTGCCAAATGCGGGTAGGCAACATGCCCCTGCTTGCCGTGAACGGTGATCAGGCCCGTCACTGAACCGCGCCGCCCGATTTTGATCATATCGCCAATGGCTTCAGGGTTTGTCGGCTCACCCACCAAGGCTGCATCCCAATGTTCACCTTTTTGTTTGGCCCATTCCAGCAGCTTTACTGTGCCATTGATGGCAGGTCCTTCCTCATCACCGGTGATGAGGAGAGAAACTGACCCCGGCAGTTTAATTCCTTTAGCCTCAATCTGCGCCAGCGCCGCAATGAAGCAGGCAATGCCACCCTTCATATCAACAGCGCCGCGACCATACAGCATACCGTTTTCAATAACGCCGGAAAACGGCCCGTGCGTCCATTTTGTTGTATCGCCTGTTGGCACCACATCGGTGTGCCCGGCAAACATAAGATGCGGGCCGCCTGTCCCGCGCCGCGCATAAAGGTTTTCAATATCGGGCGTGTCAATATCGCTGAAACCAGGCCGCTCCACGCTAAACCCAAGCGGCGTCAAAACTGCCTGCAAAATATCCAATGCACCGCCTTCAAGCGGCGTCACAGAATTGCAGGCAATCAGTTTTTTTAGCAAAGCAGCGGGGAATGTCGG
>JANMFT010000216.1:0-2967 GCA_031374255.1 Limoniibacter sp.
ATGCCGAAATGCTCGTAGAGTTAATTGGCAGGGGCCGAAGCGCCAAAGCCAGTCATCCCGATGAAAATTCCATCTCGCCCAATAAATCTTTCCCAGCCTTGGCGTAACGCCGATACAAAACCGACGTTAACCTTGGATGAGCCGAGAACGGTTTTCTTGTAGCCTTGGCTTTGCTCTTCAAACAATTCAAAACATGGCACAGAGACAACACGGGCAGAGCGGCCCGCGGCTTCCACAAGCGCTTTTGCGGCCATTGCGATTTCAACTTCGGAGCCGGAGGCAAAGAAGGTGACATCGGTTTTGCCCGAACCTGAAAGTTCATAAGCACCTTTGGCGCAGAGGTTTTCTTTGGAAACTTCTAACCGCTGCACAGCCAGATTCTGGCGGGTGAGCACCATTGTCGTCGGCGCATTGCGGCGCTCTAAGGCGGCCTGCCAGCATTCAGCGGTCTCATAAGCATCGGCAGGGCGCATGACCAAATGATTTGGAATAGCGCGCAAAGCTGCCAGATGTTCGACTGGCTGGTGGGTCGGGCCGTCTTCGCCCAAACCAATCGAATCATGCGTCATCACGAAAATCGAGCGGATACCCATCAGGGACGCCAAACGCATGGACGGACGCGCATAGTCAGAAAAGCAAAGGAATGTGCCAGAATAAGGGATCACGCCGCCATGCAGCGCCATGCCGTTGAGCGCCGCCGCCATGCCGTGCTCGCGAATGCCAAAATTGACGTAACGACCCGCATAGTCACCCGGTTTTACCGGCAAGGTGGACGGTGTTTTGGTGTTGTTGGAACCTGTCAAATCAGCCGAACCGCCAATGGTTTCGGGCACGATAGCGGTAATGATTTTGAGCGCTTCTTCAGATGATTTGCGCGTTGCCCAAACCGGTTTTTCCGCGGCCAGTTTTACATAATAGGCATTCATTGCAGGCACAAAACCTGACGGCAGATCACCTTTCATGCGGCGCTCAAATTCCGCGCGTTTGCCAGCTTCAGTCGCCTTAAGGCGCTTCTTCCAAGACGTGTGCGCGCGAGCCGATTTTGCTGCGGCTTTGCGCCAAGTGTCCATCACGTCGGACGGGATTTCAAACGGTGCGTAAGACCAATCCAATTTTGTCCGCGCACCAGCGATTTCTTCGGGGCCGAGCGGTGAACCGTGCGTATCCTTGGTGCCAGCTTTGGTGGGCGCGCCAAAACCAATCGTGGTTTTGCAGGCAATCATGGTGGGTTTGTCAGATTTTTTGGCCTTCTTAATCGCCTTTTCAATCGCCGCCTGATCATGACCATCAATGGCAATCGTCGTCCAGCCGCAAGCTTTGAACCGCGCATGCTGATCGGTGGAATCAGACACCGTCACTGGCCCATCGATTGTAATATTATTATCATCCCAAAACACGATCATTTTATTAAGTTTCAAGTGACCGGCGAGCGCAATCGCCTCTTGTGAAATGCCTTCCATGAGGCAACCGTCACCGGCAATGATGTAGGTGTAATGATCGACCAAATCATTGCCGAAATGCGCGTTCATCATGCGCTCGGCGAGCGCAAACCCAACGCCATTGGCAAGACCTTGTCCCAATGGCCCGGTGGTGGTTTCAATGCCCGCGCCATGGCCATATTCCGGATGGCCCGCGGTGCGGTAGCCGAGCTGGCGGAAGTTTTTGAGCTGTTCGATGGGGAAATCGCTATAGCCCGACAAATGAAGCACTGAATATAGCAGCATTGAGCCGTGACCGGCGGATAAAATAAAGCGGTCGCGGTCGGCCCAATGCGGGTTTTTCGGATCATGCTTCATAAATTTGTTGAACAGAACCGTTGCAATATCGGCAGCGCCCATCGGCAGGCCGGGATGGCCGGAATTTGCGGCCTGCACGGCATCCATCGCCAAAAAGCGGATGGCATTGGCGGCGCGGTTTTGATCATTTGAGTTGGTATTTGAGGTCATGGCTGGCATCTTTGTTGGCCGGCGGCACCGGCAAGTGCGGGGCGCGAACGGTTGCTGTGGCCGGACGCGAAACGAGTGGACACATAGCAAACAAGCGCACCCTGTCAAACCAAATGGGCAAGTTTGGGGATGATAGGTTCACAAACATTGACCTTGCATTGACCCTAAGCTGAAGCAACGCTACCACAAGCAAACTTAAGTGCTTCAAATGCACTGGTGAAATGGCTGCAAGCGCGTTGCGCTTTGCAACCGGAAACCGGAGGATGGACATGGCCTCGGCAATAGACCGTATTCATACCGCGCTCGCTGCATTGGAATCAGCCATTGACACACGGCTTGAACGTGACGGTGACCATGCAGAAGCTGACGCCGAAGTGCAGCGTATGAATGTCGACCGCGCGCGGCTGGCGCAAGAGCTTGATTCAGCTGAAGCCAAATCCGAGCGCCTCGCCGAAGTGAACCGCGAAGTTTCCCGCCGTCTGGTTTCAGCTATGGAAACCATCCGCGCTGTGCTTGGCAAATAGGAAAACATGCGATGGCACAGGTAACAATCAGCATTGATGGCAAGCCGTATAAAATGGCGTGCGATGAAGGCCAGGAAGCGCATCTTGAAAAACTAGGTTTGCGGTTCGACCAATATGTCAGCCACCTCAAATCCTCGTTTGGCGAGATCGGCGATCAGCGTTTGCTGGTGATGTCGGGCGTTATGGTGATGGATGAAATGCAGGAACTTGAACGCCGGATCACTGCGCTTGAAGGCGAACTTGCCAAAGTGCAGGATAGCGCCGGCAAAGCCGAACGCCGTTTGGCTGAAGGTGGAATGGGCACAGAGCGTGCGCTGGCGACGATTGCTGATAAGCTTGAAGGGTTAGCGGCCAGGATTGCGAACGGGTGAGAATTTGTTCGTTTTTTCCGTCATTCCCGCGCAGGCGGGAATCCAGCTTGCTCAATGACAACAAAAAGTAAGCTGGATCCCCGCATTCGCGAGGATGACAAAAGGATTGAGTTCACAACTTCCTCA
>JANMFT010000217.1:0-2916 GCA_031374255.1 Limoniibacter sp.
CGCGACACATCCTTGTTGCCAAACAAATGGCCCAAAATACCATTGCCTTCAGCCACTCCGCTTTGTGAAAATGCGTTTGAGGCATCTTCAAAATATTTGGCATGGTTGCCCGAAGCCATTGCCTGCATGAAACCGCCCATACCCATCGGTCCGGAGGCATTGCGTTTCAGCCCTTCGGAAAATGCGGGTAGCAGCGCATCCATCGCCAATTGGGTTTGCTGTTGATTGAGGCCAAACTGCCGCGCAATTAATTCCATGCCCTGTCCGTTTTGGGCTTGGGCAATCATATCAAACAAGGGCATCATGGCAGCGTTCTCCGTTGAACCACGAGCATCGCGCGAAAACGTGTTAGCGTTTTTCGCTTAAGCGATGCGGCAATAAGTTATAGTTTCAACGAACCTACACCGCGATGCAAGTTTAACTTCCAGTTTAATAGGCAAACTCGCTGAAAACCGGCTCAACCGAACCATCAAAACGCGTATGATAGGCCCGCAATAACTCTTCGGACAAACTCGTGCCGCGTGCAACAACCTCTTCAATCGATGATAAGAAGTGGCTCTCATCATAGCCGTCACGGTTTTTTTGACCGCGTGCGACGAGGCCTTTTTTCGAAATCGCCAAGACTTCGCGCGCAATATCCAAAAGCGAATGGCCCTTGATTGTGGCCTTGAGGCCCTCGACAGGAACGGCGTCACGCAGAGCCAGCAGGTCATCGCGCGTCCAGTTTTTCGTGAACTCATCTGCCGCATCTAGCGCGGTCTGGTCATAAAGCAACCCTACCCAAAATGCGGGCAGGGCGCAAATACGCCGCCACGGCCCGCCATCTGCGCCACGCATTTCAAGAAAGCGCTTTAGCCGCACATCGGGAAACAATGTGCCAAGATGGTTTATCCAGTCGCCCATATTCGGCTCAACACCGGCGATCTCATTTTTCAGCGCGCCATTCATAAACTGGCGGAACGTCACATGCGTTGCATCATGGTAATGCCCGTCGCGCATCACGAAATACATCGGCACATCGAGTGCCCATTCCACATAATCATGGAAGGTGAAATCCGGCGCAAGAACGCGGGCGGGAACACCTGACCGGTTGTTGTCGGTGTCGCGCCAAATATTGCCGCGCCAGCTTTGAAAACCGTTGGGCTTACCGTCGGTAAAGGGTGAAGACGCAAACAAGGCCGTCGCCAAGGGCTGCAACCGCATACCCACTTGCATCTTTTTGCGCATATCGGCTTCCGATGAAAAATCGAGGTTCACCTGAATCGTGCAGGTGCGATACATCATATCCAAGCCTTGGCTGCCAACTTTCGGCATATAGCGGCTCATAATGTTGTAGCGCGACTTTGGCATGCGCGGTGTATCTGCAAGCGTCCATTTCGGACTGCCGCCAAGCCCGAGAAAACCAATACCCATTGGCTCTGCAACCTGGCGCACTTGAGCAAGATGCGCGTTAGATTCCCGGCACGTCTGATGAATGGTTTCAAGCGGCGCACCTGAAAGTTCAAACTGTCCGCCTGGCTCCAGGCTGATCGCGCCTTCGCCTGTTGGCCCGACAAGTCCGATAATATTGCCTTCATCTATAATGGGCTGCCAACCGAGCAGGTTCTCCATACCTTCCAGCAGAGCGCGGATGCCATTTGGCCCCTCATAGGGAACCGGCAGATTTCCATCCTTATAAAATGCAAATTTTTCGTGCTCAGTGCCAATACGCCATTGGTGTTTCGGCTTGTTCCCAGCGGCAATATAGGCGGTCAATTCATCAACCGAGGTCAGAGGACGGGAGTCGATTGTGTCACGCGCCATTTAGTTCAAAACCCCACTTCAAAGAAAACGCGAAAGACGCCACCTTGGTCGAATGATCAAGTGAATTTTTTATAATTCATCGTTAAATGGCGATCAATTGAAATTGCATTTGAATTCTTCGCCAATCCTACCAATCACCAATCGTCGCTTGCACCACGGCGAGCGCGGCGATTGCCGCTGTCTCAGCCCGCAAAATGCGGGGGCCAAGCGGGATGGCAGTGACAAAAGGTAAGGCCCGGAGGGCCGCGCGCTCCGCGTCTGAAAACCCGCCTTCCGGCCCGACCAGAACGCCAAGAGGCCCGCGCCCTATGGGTTTCAGTGCGTCAAGCGGGTTGTCAAACGGGCTGTCTTCGTCACAAAAAATCAACGGAACTTCCGCATCCCAGTTTTCCAACGCCGCTTCCAATGATTTCGGTTCAGCAATTTGTGGCACAGCAAGTACGCCGCACTGCTCGGCTGCTTCCAGTGCCCATCGCTCCAGTTTTTCCACAGACACATTACGGTTTTGTGTGAACGTAGTCAGAACCGGTTCAATTGTGCCTGCACCCATTTCAGTGGCTTTCTCAACCAGATAATCCAGACGGCCTACCTTTAAGGGCGCAAACAAAAATCGCAGTGCGCCTGCTTCAGGTTGCGGGCGCGTTTGTTTTACAGGTGTTAGCAATGCGCGTTTTTTGCCATCGTGCTTAATTTGGCACAGCCATTCACCATCGCGTCCATTAAACGCCAGCACCTCAACGCCCTCTCTTTTGCGCAAAACCGTCAACAGATAATGCGATTGAGAATTGTCAAGCAGAGTTGCCATACCTTCTGAGAGCGTGCCGCGCACATAAAGCCTCTGCAATTTATAATTGGCGCGCATTATTTCACTCAAACCTGTTTTGGCTAACGCATCATTAAGTCAATTGATGCAATTTGCTCAGGCAATTTGTTGCAGCTTCGCCACATATACTGTTTAACACGTGGTTAATACAAAAAACCTGCTTGCATCGGGACATGCAATGGGGTTTGAGCGGCTTCAATTTGAAAGCGGTTTGAACGCCGCTCGTCTGGTCATTTGGGGTCTTCTATGAGTGTTTTGCGTGCAAGTGTGTTTTTCGCCGGTATCGTGGC
>JANMFT010000239.1:0-9903 GCA_031374255.1 Limoniibacter sp.
CGCGAGTTTGAAATGGAGCAGTGCTTGCCACTTTTGGTCATCAAAATAACCGAGACGGAATCATAATCTCCGGCCTTGCCAATGGCGCTATCGACCAGAACTGAAGCAGTGGCAATCACATGTGTTGGTTCTTCGCCGAGCAAAAAACGGGCCATATCAAAATCATGGATGGTCATATCACGCAAAATACCGCCTGAGGTTTTGATGTAGGAAATTGGCGGCGCGCCCGGGTCACGGGAAACAATTTGCACCATTTCAACGTCGCCAATTTTGCCCGCGTCAATCGCATCACGCACCGCCATAAAATGCGGGTCAAACCGGCGGTTAAAGCCGACCATCAATTTGGCTTTGGTCTTTTTCACCACATCAAGACAGGCCTTCACGCGTTCCAGCGAGAGATCGATTGGCTTTTCACAAAAAATGGCCTTTTTGGCGCGCGCAAAACGTTCAATCAAATCGGCGTGGGTCGTGGTTGGCGTGCAGATGATGACGGCATCAATCGATTTATCAGCCTCAATTTCGTCAATGGTTTTTACCGCACAACCATATGCCGCCGCCAAGTCTTTGGCGGCATCGGGAAAAGCATCCGCAACTGCAACCAACGTGGAATTAGGGTTTGCGGCGATCGCCTTGGCGTGGACTTTGCCGATACGGCCTGCACCGAGAAGCGCGAATTTAAGGGTCATCTTATGGTTCCGATATTGAGTGAGAAAATTCAAATGTGAAGCGGTCGTTTTATATCAGGCCGCGTCTTGATCCAGCCCGGCTTTCGCGCCCGTTATATACGATACAATATCTTCACCACTGGTGTCTTGCTTGCGCAAATTGGCGACCAGCCGCCCGCGGCGGAAAACCACAATCCGGTCGACCAGATCAAACACCTGCCGCATATTATGCGAGATCAAAATCAAGGGTTCGCCATTGGCTTTGAGCTGACGGATGATGTTTTCAACCTGCGCAGTTTCCTGCACACCCAAAGCAGCTGTCGGCTCATCCATGATGATTAATTTAGAGGCAAAAGTGGCTGTGCGGGCGATTGCCACGCATTGGCGCTGCCCGCCTGACATGTTGCGGATGGTATTGGAAAGGCTGGGGATTTTAACTGCCGTGCGCACCAATGCTTCTTCGGTGGCTTTGCGCATGCCTTTATAATCAAGGATCGAAAACGGCCCCAGATTAAACAGAATTTTTTCGCGGCCCAAAAACAAATTGGACGGCACATCCAAATCATCGGCGAGCGCAAGGTTCTGAAACACCGTTTCAATCCCTGCCTCGCGCGCATCAAGTGGCCCGGCGAAATTGACGGTTTTTCCATCAAACCAGATTGAACCTGATGTTGGTTTTTCAACGCCAGTAATTTGCCGCACGAAGGTCGATTTGCCAGCACCATTATCGCCCATAATGGCAACGTGTTCACCTTGGCGTAATTCAAAATTGGCATTGATCAGCGCTTGCACGCCGCCATAGTTTTTAGAGAGGCCCTCGATTTTGAGAATGACATCCGACATCATTTTCATCCCCGGCTCGAAGCGCGTTGGCGCATAACATCCAGCACAACCGCGCCGACGATAATCGCACCTTTCACCATCTCTTGGTAATAGGCATCGAGCTTCATGAAGGTAAAGCCTGAGATGATGACGCCGAAGATCAAGGCGCCAAGAACCGTGCCGACAATCGAGCCGCGCCCGCCTGAGAGTGACACACCGCCAATAACCGCCATAGCAATTGCATCAAGCTCATACATGACGCCCATACCAGCCTGCGCCGTGAGGTTCTTGGATGACAACACCAGCGCAGCAATTGAGGCCAAAACACCGGCAATTGCATAGACCAGCATTTTATGCCGCTCGACATTGATGCCAGACATCCGCGCGGCATCTTCATTAGAGCCAATCGCATAGCAATATTTGCCGTAGCGCGTGTAGCGCAAAATCAGGAAGAAAAGCACCGCCAGCGAGATGAAGATAAATACCGGCATCATGCCGGTGCCGATGCTGGCAAAGCTTTCTGTCGGAAATGAAATCGGATTGCCCTTCGACCACCATTTGGAGATACCGCGTGCTGTCACCATCATGCCCAATGTAGCAATGAAGGGCGGAATGCGCGTGTAGGCAATCAAAGCGCCGTTGATCAAACCGGCAATCAAGCCGCAGGTGAGCCCGACGAAAATGGGCACAATCACCGGCAGGTCAATCCAGCCCTGTTCCAGAAATATCGCTTTCGGGTTAGGGTTGCCGTTAACAACGGCGACTTGCGCAAAACTCATGGCGATCATTGCTGTCGCCCCAACAACTGAGCCTGAAGACAAATCAATACCGCCGCAAATAATAATTTGCGTGACGCCAATTGCGATAATGCCGACAATGGAAACCTGAAGAATGATGATGGAGAGCCGCTGCTCGTTGAAAAAAGTGTCAACGTTCTCACGCGTGTTGAACAGAAAGGAATCGCCGAGGATAAGGCGGCCCAGCACTTCAAAGCCGACAATCAAAACGATCAATGCCAAAAAGACGTTGAGTTCCGGCGGTCGCGCGCGCTTGGCGGTATCGTACCTTACTCCGCCGACTCCTTCTGCCTGACGAGCCATGATTGTCCCCCTGATCGTCCGTTCAATAGTGTCGCTGCTCAAAAGCCAAAGTCAAATGCTGTTTCAATAAACATGAAAGCGGCGGAGACCGCCGCTTTTGAGTTGAGAAAGTTACAAGCTCAGTTCTTTTTCAGATAGTTGGCGATATTGGCAGGAGTGACCAATTCAAACGGGATATAAACCTTCTGGTCAACAGCTTCGCCTTTGGCCAGAGAGATGGCCGCTTTCAATGCGCCGCCGCCTTGTGCCGCAGCGTTCTGGAACACAGTGATGTCCAGTTCGCCTGCCTGCATTGAGGCCAAAGCATCCTGCGTAGCATCGACGCCTGAGACGATGACGGAACCCATATCGACATTGGCGGCCTTCATGGCTTGCAGTGCTCCAATGGCCATTTCATCATTATTGGCGAGCAGGCCGTCAAATGCTTTGCCTGAAGACAGCCAGTTGGTCATCAAGCTTTGTGCCTGATCGCGCGACCAGTTGGCGGTCTGCTGATCAATCACAGTGACTTTAACTGCGCATTTGCCCGCAGCAATCACATCGGTATAGTTCTGCGTGCGTTGTACTGCTGCCTGGTTCGACAGTTCACCCTGCATCACATAAACGTTGACCTCAGATTTACCGGCGGCTTTCCATTGGTTGCACTGCTCAATGAAACCTTGGCTGGATGATTCTACTTCGTTCGAAGCCACAAACGCCTGATTGTCTGGCAATGTGTCAACATTGATAGGCTGACGGTTTACATAAACCAGCGGGATGTTTGCCGCAGCGGCGGCATCAGACATTGCCTGTGTGGCAGACGTGTCAACCGGATTTACAATGATAGCCGTAACGCCAGAAGCGGCAAAGTTTTTGATCTGGTCAAGCTGCTTGGCCACATCATTTTGAGCGTCTTCAATTTGCACTTCAACGCCCATGTCTTTGGATTGGGCATCAATCCCGTTACGCAGAACGGTTAGGAAATTGTCGTCAAACACGGCCATAGATACGCCGATTTTGTCCGCGGCATGCGCAGCCGAACCCAAAAGGGCCAACATTGCAGCAGCCATAAGTGCCTTTTTCATTGTGTTCTCCTCCACTGCGGGTGCCCGGCACCACCCGAAAAATCCGGGCTGGCTGCAACTTGGCGCAGCCAGTGAAAAGGTTCAGGCCGCTGTCACAAACGCCATCGAATGCGTGAGATCGGCCTCAATCGATTTTGAAATATGAACGGCATCCGAAAAAGGCTCAAACGACAATAGCACATTTGGTTTGGTTTTGGTGATAGCTTTGATCTGGCCGACATTATCGATGCGGTCCGCTGCGGTCACCAGCACGCGGTGACTGTCACGCATATCAGCGATGCTGACGCGCGGATCGGTAACACCGGAAATATGGACAAGGCCTGTATGAGCAGGAAACACTGCCGCTTCACCAGCGACATGATGGTGAAATGTATCGTGCACCAATTGAAACCGATTTTCGAATTTCAACGATGTTATGGCGTCAACTGCCTCTGATTTCAGGCGCAGCGAACAGGTTTCAAAACCGAGTGGCTCAACCAAACCAATAAGATTGTGGCGCTCCAAAATCGGGGCAAGGCCTTTCAGCGCAATCCGCAAATTGGCTTGGCGTTCGCCATTGGCGCGTCCCATGCCGTCATTGGCTGCTACCAATACCAAAGCTCTTGCACCACAGGCTACGGCATAAGCGGCGAGTTCTTCGGCTTCACTGGCGCGCATGTCACTCCAATGATTGAATTTCTGCAGGGCGTTGATCGTAGCGATGTTAACGCCATGGTCTCTGGCCAATACCTTCACGCTTGCTGGCGATGTGCCATCCAATATGGCATTGCCGGAAAGATCATTGCGGATTTCAACCTCGGCAAGCCCCAGACGTTTGGTCATGGCAAAAAGTTCTGCCAAATTTAGAGATGGCGCACACATGTGGTTGAGGGCAAATTTGTATGCCATTGTGACGCGCATTCCAAAAATTAATATTTTGGAAAGGTTGTTCTATATGTGAGGTTCCGTCAAATGATCTCGCGCAATTTCGGTTTCATTGCTGATAGATTCACGATCATTCAAAATGATAGAAACTATCAAACGCTCTCTGGCACTTTAAGCTCAAACGGCAAAAAAATCTGCCCTGGCGTATCGGCTGCGCCTTTTGTCAGCGTTCCAACCATCATTGCCACTAAGGATTTGCACACTTGTTCTAATGGCGTTGTAATAACGCCAGTGACGATTTGGTCCTGCAACGCGGCGATGCTATCCGGCGTCTCCTCATTGACCACAACCGACGGCAACCTTCCTGTTTCAAACTCGCGAAGTGCCGCAATTGCGCCCTCCATGCCGCCGCCTGCAACATAGAATCCCGCCATATCTGGTTGTCGTTCAAGCAAATTGAGCGTTGCCTCATAGGTGACTTGGCTGGTTTCCATATTCACCAGCGTATCGACAACTTCGAAATCCGGCGCAAACTCACGGAAAAAGCTGCGAAAGCCGGTTTCGCGCAATTCATGGCCATGCCAGCGATGGCTGCCCACAAACACAGCAACTTTGCCGGGTTTCTTGGCTGTTTTCCAAATGAACCACGCCGCCGTGCGCCCGACTTTGCGATTGTTAAGGCCAATATAACTTTCACGCGCGCCTTGGGCGAAATCAGAAAGAACCGAGAAAACCGGAATTCCCCGTGTTTTCAGGCTTTGGACAGAGGTCGTGACACTGTGATGATCAAGGCTCGTGAGGGCAATTGCGCCCGCCCGTTTCGACATGGCTTCAAGTGCTGCCACAACGTGGCTAGGCGTTTGCTCCTCAACATAGTGGATGACTGCCCGGCCTCTCATCATGGGCGCGGTTTCAACTGCCGCCGTCAGCATCTCGCCGAGCTGCTGATAAAAATACTGGTCTTTGCGCTGCAATACAAAGCCCAAAGTCATTTCTGGTAAATCCGAAATCAAGCGCTGGCGGATCAGCGATGTCGCGTGATAGCCCAATTTTTGGGCCGCCTCGTAAACCCGTTTTGCTGTTTCTTCCCGCACTGGCAGGCGCGCATTTAAGACACGGTCAACTGTGGCAACACTCACGCTGGCGGCAATTGCAATATCCGTTATGGTTGCGCGAGATGCCATTGGCTCCAAACCAAATGAATTTAGAATGCAAGCTTACGCGCATTGCTTTTGAAAGTATATGATAGACTATGATAGAAAAACTATCAGAGGGCTTGCGACTTGCGAAACGCTCCGCATATTGCTTGGAAGAACAAACAAATCTCAGCCTGATCGGAGGAAAAATGGCATCGCGTGACTATAGTCTGTTAGGTTCCGATGGAGCGCGCGCCGTTGAAACCGGGTTGGCTGCCGCCGAATGGTATCACAGCGATGTGCCGCGCAAGGTGATGAAAGAATTGATGCAGCGCTCCGACGGCCCTGCCATCCGCGACTCGATCATCATGTATGGTTCAATGATTATGCTCGCCATCGCCGCAATCGCGCTGTGGCCAAGTTGGTGGTCAATGCCGTTCTTGCTGGCATATTCTGTGTTTTACGGTTCCGCCTCAGACTCGCGCTGGCACGAATGCGGCCACGGCACGGCGTTCAAAACCGGCTGGATGAATGATGTTGTCTATCACATCGCCAGCTTCATGGTGGTGCGCAACCCCTACGTCTGGCGCTGGAGCCATGCCCGCCATCACACCGACACCTATATTGTCGGGCGTGACCCTGAAATCGCCATCATGCGCCCGCCGCAACTCATCATGGTTATGCTGAATTTCTTTGGCCTGCCAGCCGTGATCAAGGATTGGGGCCGCATGCTCTATTATGCGTTCACCGGCAAAGTCGGCAAAGAAGAAGCGACGTTCATTCCGGCCAGCGAGCACCATAAGGTGATTTTTGCCGCCCGAATCTGGACGGCGGTTTATGCGGCAACCTTGGTTGTTGCAGTTGCAACCGGTTCAATCCTGCCATTCCTGCTTGTGGGTCTGCCGCGCCTTTATGGCGGTTGGCAACACGTGATGGTGGGCATTTTGCAACACGGCGGTCTGGCTGATAATGTCACCGACCACCGCCTCAACAGCCGTACTGTTATTATGGGGCCAATAAACCGGTTCTTGTATTGGAACATGAATTACCACCTGGAGCATCATATGTTCCCGATGGTTCCCTACCATGCCTTGCCGCGTTTGCATGATTTGATCAAGCACGATCTTCCAGAGCCGACACAAGGCGTCATTGCTGCTTACCGCGAAATGTGGCCGGTGCTCAAAAAGCAATTGATGAACGAAGAAGCCTTTATCAAGCGCCAATTGCCACCGACGGCACGCCCTTACCGTGAAGATTTCCACACGTCAGCGCTCGGCGCAACCGTTCCGGCGGAGTAAATAAGATGCCGTTTATTGATGCTTGTGCCACCTCAGATATTGACGAGGAAGATCTCATCCGCTTTGACCATGAAGGCGCAACTTACGCGATTTACCACGCGCCTGACGGCACATTCTACGCCACCTCCGGTCTTTGCACTCATGAAAATGTGCACTTGGCTGATGGACTGGTGATGGGTCATGTTATCGAGTGCCCCAAACACAATGGCCAGTTTGATTATCGCACCGGTGAAGCCAAACGCGCACCGGTTTGCATAAACCTCAAAACATTTGCGGTAAAAATTGAGGCGGGCAGGGTGCTGATTGATATCCCTTAGATCTACGCTCAGAAGAGCGGCAAATGCCAAATCGTCAAATCATTGAATTTGCGGCATTCTGAGTTGTAACATTAAGCTTGGAAAATATTCCTTTTTTATCCATTAAAATAATTCATGGCTTGTAAATGTTCCTATTTTGTTCTTATTTGGGGAATGACACAAAACCTTGCCGGGCCTGCCGCTCTCTATCTTGATTTTGACAGTTTTTTTGCCAGTGCGGAGCAACACTTGCAGCCGCATTTGCGTGGGCAGCCGGTGGGCGTTGTGCCACTGCAAAGTGAATATACCTGTCTGATTGCCGCAAGCCGCGAAGCCAAAAAGTTTGGCCTTAAGGTTGGTACTCCGGTTAAGGAGGCGCGGCAAATATGCCAAGGCATTCACATTGTGTTTGCCCGCCCTGATATGTATGTGCGTCTGCACCACCGCATATTGGAAGTTGTGGGCGGCGTCATACCCATCAAAGCCGTGCGCTCCATTGATGAGTGCGTGTGCGACTTAATGCTCAATGAGCAAAGCCGCGCACATGAGCTGGCATTGGAGATAAAGGCAGCTTTGGCATTTCATATCGGGCCGACACTGACCTGTTCCATTGGCCTTGGGCCGAATGAGTTGATTGCCAAAATTGCCGCTGAGATGAACAAGCCTGACGGGTTGGTGACAATTTTGCAAAGCGATTTGCCGGAAGCACTCTACCCGCTGGAACTGCGTGATGTACCCGGTATTGCGCGCGGCATGGCTGAACGTCTGTCGCGCGCTGGCATTGAAGACATGCCCAGTCTATTGGCATTACAGCCCCGCCATGCCCGTGCGATCATGGGTGGCATTGAAGGCGAACGTTTGCATGCCGCTCTCAACGGGCACCGTGTTGAGCGCCCGGAAACCAAACGCGGTATGTTTGGCCATAGCCGGATTTTACCGCGCAATTGGCGAAAGCCTTCGCAGATTGCGGCCACGGCGCGGTTGCTTCTTGTGAAGGCGGCACGACGGATGCGGCGTGAGAATTTGCTGGCCAAAGGGCTTAGCCTTTCACTGCGTACTGAAGATCAAAACAATCAAAACAGACACAGTCGTCAACATACCGGCTGGCAGCGAGCAGTCCATTTTGCCGCCGTCCGCGATGACCAATTTCTATTGTCCTCGTTGAATTTGCTGTTGCGCCGCGCCCAAGCAGAAGACGCACTTGCCAATGCCAAAACAATTCATGTGATGCTGTTTGATATTATTGAGGTTTCAGCCGAACCCCGTGACTTGTTCATCGACAGCAATATGCTGGCCACACGTGAGCGCTGGAGCAAACTTACTGATATCACAGACAAACTAAGTGCCCGGTTTGGACATTCCTCAATAATGCTTGGTGTGCAGCGCCAACCGCCTGGCGGTTATGCAGGTGCTAAAATTGCTTTCGGGCGAATTCCCGATCTGGCCGATTTTGACGCGCCTCGCATGAATTTGGCTCATTCTTGAAGTGTTGAGAGCAAAATTACTCCAAGGTCCGGATTGCTGAAATTGAGTCGATAAATCTTATGCTGGTCAGGCTGAACTTGGGTCAGAACTCATAATCTAAGATAGAAAATGAAGGCTGCAGCGATGCAAATTTCAGAGAAGAATGTATTGGCGCACTTGGCCCTAGCCTAAGTACAGGTTCTTCGGTTTAAAATGCGCTGCATTCCCACCGAACCAGAAAGAATCACAACTCAAACAAAATGAGAATTCATGAAATCAATGAGTCCTGACTCAGATACAAAGTCTAATTTTTTCAATATCCCCGCTTGACTTTTGGAACATTCCAAATTAGGCACTTGGATCATTCCAATTGTTAGGTAAAAGTCTGTGGTCTGGGGTTTGGTAGGCGCATCAACAATAGCAGCTGAGCATATGATTGGCGCGTTTCGCGGACAATCTGGCGGCCAAGTTGCATGGGTTGTTAGTGCCAAATTCGGCCATGCCAATGCCTATGCCGAGACCCATAACATTCCACGTTTCACGACGAGATTGGATGAAATGTTGGCCGATCAATCTGTTGATGCCGTCTATATTTCGTCCACTAATGAGAAGCATTTGCCGCAAACACTCGTCGCAATTGAAACGGGCAAGCACGTGCTTTGTGAAAAGCCGCTCGCGATGACGGTTGCCGATGCGGCCCACATGGTTGCTGCCGCCAAAGCCAAAGGCGTGGTGTTTGCCACCAACCACCATTTGCGCAATGCGGGCAGCCATTGGGCGGTCCGCGATTTGGTTGCATCCGGCAAAATCGGAAGTGTTCTTTCAATGCGCGTCCACCATGCGGTCTATTTACCACCACATTTGCAAGGTTGGCGCATCAATGATGCAGCCGCTGGAGGCGGTGTTATCCCAGATATCACTGTCCATGACGCCGATACTGTCCGCTTTCATTTGAATGAAGAACCTGTGTCGGTCATTGCCTCTGCAAATTCATCCGGCATGGGGCAAGGCGTTGAAGACAGTGTCATGTCGATATGGACGATGCCGTCCGGCGCTCAAGTGTTTGCACATGAAAGCTTCACCCATGGTTTTGCCGGTTCAGGACTTGAAATTCACGGCACTGAAGGGTCGATTTTTGCCCGCAATGTAATGACCCAACAACCTGTTGGCGAAATCGAACTGGTCACAAAGGCT
>JANMFT010000243.1:0-2692 GCA_031374255.1 Limoniibacter sp.
CCCAAAGTGCGCAGAGCTTGGCTCTCCAGCGGTTTCATGGCACGGGCGCGCGGCGCGGCAGTGTTGCCAAAAGCGGTTTCACCAACGCGCTTGTAATAGCCTGCACGGCCTGAACGGATCGTGGTCGGGTTCACGGAAGCATTAACTGAACCGCCCGTGCCCATCTTCCATGTCGGCCGGTCGCCCGTCATCGCTGCGCGTTGCATTGAGGCGATTTCGGTATCTTCAAGGCCGGAAAAATAATTATAGCCCTTATTATACTCGCGCACGTGCTCAGTGCAGAACAGGAAAAACTCGTTCTCGCGGTTGCGTCCCGCAGGCGCGCGGTGATTGCCGGGCTTTTCGCAGCCATCCCATTGGCAGATGCCCGCAGCTTTGCCACGGTCAGCCGCAGTTTCCACCTTCTTGGCAGCGCCACGCGGCTTGATGCGGATTTTGTCAAATAATTTGGATTCGGTGGCCATGCGGGCTATCTACGGTTGAAGCCCGCCAGTGACAAGGGTGTATTCAAATTGGCGGTGATGCGCCGCACTAAAATCAGGATCTTCAAATGACCATTGCCGCTTCCATCACGGGTAAACTCACCGCCGCATTCGCACCTGCTCATCTTGAGGTCATCAATGAAAGCCACATGCATGCGGGTCATCAGGAAAAATTTAATGGCGCAGGCGAAACCCATTTCCGCATCCGGATTGTCACAGATGCCTTTACGGGCAAAAGCCGGATTGAGCGCCACCGCGCCATCACAGGGCTGTTGACCGAGGAATTGGCGGGTGAACTCCACGCTTTAGCCATTGAGGCCAGCGCTCCCGGCGAGCCTGTAAGGCGAGCAATGTAAAAAGGTGCGAACCGGTGAGAAGGGCGATGTAATTCGGCTAATTTAATTCACCTTGCACCCGCGCTTTTTTTCTTCCTGCTTGATCTCTTTCACATCGCGCGCTTCAAATTTGCTCAGCTTCGGGTTGCTGGTAAAGCACCCGGCATTACCAAACGTGTCGCGGCCGAGCTGCGTTTTAAAGCAGTAGCCGTTCTCGGCATAAATCTGGTTGCGTTGATACCAGAGATCATAACAACTTGCCGCAGAGGCTGGCGAAGTCATCAGAGTTGAAACGGCCAACGCCAAAATCGAAAATCCGGTTTTCATATTCATTCCCCTCGTCTCATTTAAGGGAATGTGCAGCCGAACCTCTGTCTTGGCAAGCCGCTGTCTAAACAGTCCTGATTCTCAGCCGCGCAATCCGGTTTTTGTCTTTTTTCAGCACAACAAAGCGCTTGCCGTGAAACGTAAACGTCTGCTTTTCATCCGGAATGGTTTTGGCTTCGTGGATAACCAAACCTGCCACCGTATTGAAATCATCGTCCGGCAGGTTCCAGTCCAACGCGCGGTTGAGATCGCGGATATGAACATTGCCTTCTACAATCACCGAGCCATCGGGCTGCGGTTTAACACCCGTCAATTCAGTGTCATGCTCGTCGGCAATATCTCCAACGATTTCCTCGATGATGTCTTCGAGTGTCACGAGCCCTTCCATCTCGCCATATTCATCGACGACAATCGCCATATGGGTTTTGCGACGCAGAAAGGCGTTGAGTTGTTCTTTGATCGGCGTCGTATCCGGCACGAACCAGGGCGGCGACATGATTTTGGTGATGTCTAGTTTGGTGGAATCATTGTTCACCACGCTCAGCGAGCGCAGCACGTCTTTGGCATGCAAAATGCCGATAATATTCTCATTCTCATCGCGCCAAACCGGTGTGCGCGTATAGGGGGAGGCTAGAACCTGCGCGACAATTTCCTGCGGCGTTTCATCCACATTAATCGAGCGCATTTTGGTGCGGTGAATCATGACGTCGGCAATTTCAAGTTCTTCCAAATCAAGCAACCCGCCGAGCCTGTCACGGTCGTCTTTGATCAGAGAGCCTTCACGGTTAAGCACCGCAACCGCACCGCGAAGTTCCTCATGCGCTGACGTGTCGAGCATCTGATCGTCGAGCTTTTTGCCAAACAGTAAAAATATGCCGCGCACAATAGCGTTAGCCGCAGATGATAGCGGCCCGAACAGGAAAACCATCAGCCGCACGAATGGCGCAACAGCCACAGCAAAACGCTCGGGCGCTGAAATCGCCCAGCTTTTGGGCAAAATCTCGGTGAAGATAACCAACGTAATTGTTATAATGAAGGTGGCGTATAAAATACCGGCATCACCGAAAAACGTGATCAAAATACTCGTCGTCAGCGCCGAGGCCAGCGTATTGACCAAATTGCTGCCAATCAAAATCACGCCGATAAGCTTGTCTTTTTTCTCAATCAGCCGCTGCACCATCGAAACGCGCGCATTGCCATTGGCATCCATCGCGTGCAGTTTTGCCTCAGACGATGCTGTCATTGCGGTTTCCGATCCAGAAAACAGCACTGATAAAATAAGACAAATGACGATGATGGCGAGCGAAAGCCAAATCTCAGCCATGCTGATTGCTCCAAATAGTAATGAGTATCCTATTTAGCGGCGTTGAACGTTTGCGCAAGGAAATCGCGAATTTTGTCTTGTGAAACATCTTTTGCGATAAAGGATTTGCCGATGCCGCGGGTCAAAATAAAGGTCAGTGCGCCGCGCACAACTTTTTTATCCTGCGCCATAAAGCCCAGCATTTGGTCTGGCCCCATTGCGGCTAGCGCCTGCCCACCGGGCAA
>JANMFT010000329.1:0-4237 GCA_031374255.1 Limoniibacter sp.
CAAAACCGTTGTCCGAAAATTGAGTTTGCGCGGCTGTCCGGTGAAATCGGCTGGACAGGCGTTTCTTCCGGCATCATCTCATCGCGCAAACCTGTGCTCTTAAAGGGCGTTCAAAGCTTTGGTTTGCCCGATAAAAAGCAGGAATAAACGCGGCCCCCGCAAAGGCATTCCAAAGCCACGCTTAAATCGCAAAACCATGCCTTTGACGGGCGCAGCTACATCGGCCATATGGCCAACAACGAATTTCATGGGAGAGTTTCATGTCCGCCAAAAAACCAGGTTTTGATACGCTGCAAGTCCACGCCGGTGCACGGCCAGACCCATCAACTGGCGCGCGCGTGACGCCGATCTACATGACAACGGCCTATGTCTTCGACAGTGCCGACCATGCCGCCTCGCTGTTTGCGCTCAAAGCCTTCGGCAACATCTACACCCGCATCATGAACCCGACCCAAGCCGTGCTCGAAGAGCGCGTTGCAGCGCTGCACGGCGGCACGGCGGCGCTTGCGGTCGCCTCCGGCCATGCGGCGCAGCAGCTGGTCTTCCACTCAATGATGCACCCGGGTGATAATTTCGTTGCCGCCAATAAACTTTACGGCGGCTCGATGAACCAATTTTCACAGAGCTTTAAATCCTTCGGCTGGGAAGCCCGCTTTGCTGATGCCTCTGACCCGTCATCCTTCGCCAAACTGATCGACGCCCGCACCAAGGCGATTTTCATTGAGAGCCTCGCCAACCCGGGCGGCACATTCACTGATATTGCCGCCATTGCCGAAATCGCCCACGCGCACGGCCTGCCGCTGATCGTGGATAACACCATGGCCTCGCCTTACCTCGTGCGCCCGATCGAACACGGCGCTGATGTGGTAGTGGAATCGCTCACCAAATTCATCGGCGGCCACGGCAATGCCATGGGCGGCATCATCGTTGATGGCGGCACGTTCAACTGGTCGGCCAATGATAAATACCCGCTATTGTCGCAGCCGCGCCCTGAATATAATGGCGTCAAACTGCATGAAACCTTTGGCAACTTCGCCTTCGCCATTGCCTGCCGTGTACTCGGCTTGCGTGACCTTGGCCCCGCAATTTCGCCAATGAATGCATTTTTGCTGCTGACCGGTTCTGAAACGCTTTCACTGCGTATGGAGCGCCATTCGTCCAACGCCATGGCCGTTGCCCAATGGCTGGAAAAACACGATAAAGTCGCGTGGGTGCATTATGCGGGCCTGCCAAACCACGCCAACCACGCGTTGCAACAGAAATACTCGCCCAAGGGCGCGGGCTCGGTGTTCACCTTCGGCGTGAAGGGCGGCTATGAAGCTGGCGTAAAGTTGATCGAGAAACTGAAACTGTTCTCGCATCTGGCCAACATCGGCGACGTGAGATCACTAGCCATCCACCCGGCCTCAACCACGCATTCGCAACTCTCCGATGCCGGTAAAGTGGCCGCAGGCGCAGGGCCGGACACCGTGCGTCTGTCGATTGGCATTGAGGATGTGGCGGATATTATTGCGGATTTGGAGCAGGCGTTGGCTTGAGCAAATGGCCGTTTGAAATGTGAAGCCCGCCGGGAGACCGGCGGGTTTTTTGTTTTCGGCAAAATTGTTCTATGCAAAGAGTTTAAATTTTTGAGGGCAAAGTTATAATTTTTTGCCCATAAACCTGTTGCCCACCTTGTATTTATCTGCAAACTTTGAGGCTTGCGCGGTCAGAAATACTGAGGGAAAAATGAAAATATTATATGGTTTGACCGCGTTGTTGTTTTTGGCTTCACCTGTTTTCGCAGCTTGGGAGTATGAAGGTCAAGAAAGTGACTTTGGTAGTTCAGGTCAGCACGTAGTGGCCAATATGAGTGAAGACGGGAACTATTTTTTTGCTTTTCGTTGCATAGGCAAAGAAACCCAAGCAGTTTTTCTAACACCAGAAGTGTTAGAAAATGCCGACCTCAGTTTGACAAAAGATTTGCCTTTCAGGCTGCTCTTTAAAATAGATGGCGGCGATGCTTCGAACTTGCCGGCAACAGTAGATAGCGCTCTCCGACAATTGCGCGTCACAGGTGAAAACGTGTCTGACGAGCAGATAAAATTTGCACGTGACGCCACGAAATCAATTTCCGTAGCTATCAAAATAGGCGACCTAGTTGTGCATGAAACACGAATTAGTGCGCGTGGATCGACCGATGCAATTTCCAAGTTTATGAAAGCATGTGGCATACCTGAGAACTAAACAGTATTTTTTCAAACCTATAATTTCAGCTGAGATTGACGTCGCTGCGCAGCTGGTATTTCGGTGACAGTGCACTTAACTTCCTGTCATTCTTCCTGGCGAAGACGGGCGCAAGCCCTCGAACCACGAAGTATGCATCCCGAAGCACTATGCGCTCTTTCGTGGTTCGAGACGCACTGGAGGAGCGCTCCTCACCATGAAGGAATGGGATGGTTCGCCCACCAAAACTCGAAAATCAGTCACCCCCGCCTTTTTTGTGCGGAGGCCTAGGCTTGTTTTCTTGCTGTTTTTCAATGGCTTAGATAAAGAAAGTCTGGGTCCCCGCATGCGCGGGGATGACTAAAGGTTGAGATTTGCAGAGTTTCCCTCATTCTTCATGGTGAAAATGCGCTGAGGAATCGATCCTCACCATGAAGGAATGGGTTAGTTCAGCCACCAAAACTTAGAAATTAGTCACCCCCGCCTTTCTTGTGCGGGGGACTAGACTTGTTTTCTTGCTATTTTTCAATGGTTTAGATGAAGAAAGTCTGGGTCCCCGCTTGCGCGGGGATAACTACTTTAACATCACAACCAGAGCGGTTGAAATTTGACAATCTTACACATGCTTTGATACATGTTATCACAACGCAACACAAAGCGAGGTCGATCCCATGGCGGTTTCATTCTCAATCCGCTTAGACGAAGAATTAAAACACAAGCTTGATCTTGAAGCTGCGGCCGAGGACAGGTCTGCGTCTTACTTGGCCCACAAAGCCATTGAGAGTTTTATTGATGCGCGTGTTTACAAGCGCGAAGTGTTGAAGGCTGCTTATGAAGCCTCACTTACCGAAAAAGAGTTCATCTCCGGCGAGGCCATGAGTGCTTGGGTGAATTCGTGGAATACTGACAACGAGCTACCGGAGCCGGCACCAGACGTTTTCAAATAACTATCGATGAAAATCATTTTCAGGGATACAACCAAGGCGGACATCAGATGGTTTCGCCGTTATTACGTTTCGATTTTCCCTGAAGGCGCAAAACAAGCCAAACTTCATTACAATCAATGCTATGCGGCACTTATGGCTTATCCATTGGTTGGCTATCAAATTGGAAATGACACGCCGCTGCGTGAATTGGTCATTCCCAAAACCAATTTTTCTTTTGTTTATTATGTGGTTGGCGAAGAAATTATTGTTGTCCGAATATTGGATGCACGTGCAGAACGGCCCACCAAGTTGACAATTTAGTCACCCCCGCCTTTCTTGTGCGGGGGCCTAGGCTTGTTTTCTTTGTGTTTTTTCAATGATTTAGATTGAGAAAGTCTGGGTCCCCGCATGCGCGAGGATGACTAATAATATAGATTTGTGGCGCACCATAAAACCTACCGCACCTTCTTCACCAAACAGCTACTCCCACTCTTCATAATCTCCCCGCAAATCGCATCGGCTTCACCCCGGCTGTCCGCACCGATCCGCACCGTATAAATCCCGCGCCTGCCCAGCGGTGAGCGCGAGCGGCTAAGCGCAACTGGGTTGTTGCCGATAATCCCGCGCAGCTTTGGTTTCATCCGTGCCCATTTGCGTGCAACCGGCCCTTGCTTGAAGCCGCCCGCCACCTGAATAAACCACGGTTTTCGCAACGTTTGCGCCATGGAAATTGATCGCGACAGGATAACGGGCAGTTTCAGGCAGGCCTCGGCGAATGTCAGTTTATCGTCCAGCGGTTTGATCTTGGGTTCAAAGTCACGGCTCAAAAACACTTCAGCCGGTTCGCCCAAAATATCAAACACATAATTCTCGGTTTCAATCGGCAAAAAGCTGCCGTTCATCCACTGGCCAAGGCGGCCTTCTCCGGCGTTGTAAGCAGCGGCTGCGAGACCCAGATTGCCGTGCACGCGGGTGAGCTCAGCCAAATAAGCGGCAGAAGCGGGCAGGGCCTGTTCGATGTCGAACGAGTCTTTCAGCCCGCGAAATTTGGCGGTGGCGGGCATGAATTGCGCAATGCCTTCCGCGCCCACCGGCGACACGGCTTT
>JANMFT010000393.1:0-1887 GCA_031374255.1 Limoniibacter sp.
CATTCCGGTTATTTCGGCGGTGCTGCGGCCAACCCGATCCATATTCTGACAAAAATTTTGGCTGAGATGCGCGATGATAAAGGCCGCGTCACGATCCCTCATTTTTATGACGGTGTATCTGAGACGCCCGACGAGATCAAAAAAATGTGGGCTGGACTTGGCCGTTCTGACGAAGCGTTTTTGGGTGAAGTCGGGCTTAAAATTCCGTCCGGCGAAAAAGGCCGCTCCGTTCTCGAACTCACTTGGGCGCGGCCAACACTGGAAGTGAACGGCATTACCGGCGGCTACTCTGGCCCCGGTTTTAAAACCGTTATCGCCGCTGAAGCGCGCGCCAAGGTTTCATTCCGGCTTGTGGGCAAACAGGACCCCGACGCGATGCGTACCAATTTCCGCGCTTTTGTTGAGGCGCGCATTCCGGCAGATTGTTCCGTTGAATTTATCAGCCATGGCGGCGGGCCGGCCATTCAACTCGATTATGATTCGCCGATGCTGCAAACCGCACGGGCTGTACTTTCAGATGAATGGCAGACACCGGCAGTAATGATTGGTATGGGCGGCTCCATTCCGATTGTGGGCGATTTTCAATCCAAGCTCGGCATGGAATCGCTACTGGTTGGCTTTGGCCTTGCCGACGATCGTATCCATTCGCCCAATGAAAAATATGCGTTGAAAAGTTTCCATAAAGGCCAGCGCTCTTGGGCGCGTCTGATGGCCGCTTTTGCAGATATAAAAGCTTTGAAAGGCTAAACCCATATGACCATCCGCTACCACAAGCATGATTTGCCTAACCTCGACCATTACAATGTAGAAGCGGTTGCCATCGACACTGAGACGCTGGGCCTCAATTTGCTCCGCGATAGGCTCTGTGTTGTGCAATTATCGCCCGGCGACGGCTCTGCCGATGTGGTGCAAATTGCTATCGGGCAAAAGAAGGCTCCAAATATTCAAGCGCTTTTGAAAAATCCGAAAATTGTGAAGCTGTTCCATTTCGGGCGCTTTGATATTGCCTCGATGTATGCTTCATTCGGTACGCTTGCAGTGCCGGTGTTTTGCACGAAAATTGCGTCACGCATGACCCGCACTTACACTGACCGGCATGGCCTTAAAGAGCTTTGTGCTGAACTTTTGGAGGTGAACCTGTCAAAACAACAGCAATCATCCGATTGGGGCGCAAGCGAATTAACGCAAGCGCAAATCGACTACGCAGCCTCTGACGTTTTGTATTTGCACCGGTTGCGCGAGGTTTTGGCCGCGCGGCTTAAGCGTGAAAACCGGCACAGTGAAGCTGATGCTTTGTTCAAATGCCTGCCGACCCGCGCCAAGCTGGATTTGATGGGGTTTGAAGCTGACGATATGTTTGCCCACAGTTAGGCTCAAAGCGCGGGCCTTGATAACACCACAAACCGGACATGATAGAGGCTAACTGACCTCCTAGAGGGCTGTTGCGAATGCCGCTTTGCTTAACGGGTGCTTAACGGCGTTTGCCGTAGAATTGCGTAAATCCGTTATGGAATCAAATGCTTCATGGCAAAACGCCAATCTTCCCGTGTTGAGCCGAGTTTTCAGGGCAAACGCCCGAAACGCGAGCCGGTTTTGAACGTAAAGCGCAAGCGCACCCGCAAAGGCCGCGGCCTCATTGGTGGCCTGTTTTATTGGGGTGTTGTGCTGTCTGTGTGGGGCGTGATCGGGGTTGGTGTTGTCATTGGCTATTTTGCATCGCGCATGCCAAGTGCATCTGAATGGAGTGTGCCGGACCGCGCACCCAACATTAAAATACTCGCCAGCGACGGCACATTGATTGCCAATCGCGGACTGACCGGAGGCGAAGCCTTAAGCATTGGCGAAATGTCGCCATTCATCCCCAAAGCCGTCATTGCAATCGAAGAC
>JANMFT010000418.1:0-6245 GCA_031374255.1 Limoniibacter sp.
GAGGCGGGACTTTATGCCATGGCTGATCTTCGCAATGAAAAGATCAACTATAAAGTGCGTGAGCATTCATTGGCCAAAGTGCCGGTGATTATGGCCGTTGGCAAACGCGAAGCCGAAGAAGGATCTGTCAGCATCCGCCGCCTTGGTTCACGTGATCAGGTGTCGATGCCATTGGCAGAAGCCATTGCTTCATTAGCGCTTGAAGCAACGCCGCCGGATTTGAAACGGGCGAAAAGCTAGTTTCACCAAACTGACATCGTTCCCGTGCATAGCCACTCGGAACGATGCTGGTTGGGAATCACTATGGCCAACGCCCTTGATATTTTAACCTACGCTGATGACAGCCATCCGTTGCTGAAGCGGCTAGTGATCCGTGCGATTGAAAATCTATCCGGTCGCCGCCATTATGCGGCGCTGTATGAGATTTGGCGCGAAACAATTGTGCCAACAGGCGAGAATCTGTTTTCCGGCATGCTTGGCCTCAGCGGGATTAGTTTGATATCACGCGATGTGTTTCCGCCTGTCGGCCTGCCCAAAGGCCCGCTGATTATTGTCGCCAACCACCCTTATGGCATAGGTGATGGTGCTGCAGCACTGGCTCTAGCTGAGCAACTTGGCCGCCCGTTTAAAGTGCTGATCAACAATGCTCTGCTGAAAGTTCCGGAAATACGGCCTTATGCTTTGGCTGTTGATTTTGAAGAAACCAAAGAGGCGCTTGCCAATAATTTGGCGATGCGCAAGCAGGCGCTGGAATTTTTGAATTCTGGCGGAACAATTATTATTTTCCCGGCAGGCGGTGTTGCTACCGCTCCCAAGGGTCTTGGCAAGGCGGTCGATCTGCCGTGGAAAAGTTTTGTCGCAACGCTGATTCAAAAATCACAGGCCAATATTCTGCCGGTGTTCTTTGAAGGCCAGAACAGCCGGATGTTTCATATCGTCAGCCAGTTTTCGCTGACGCTGCGCCTGTCATTACTGGTGCGGGAGTTCACGCGGCTATCAGGCTCAACGATTGCATTCCATACCGGTGCTTTGATGCGGCCAGAGCAACTTGCCAGCCTGACGGATCGCAAAGCGCTTATCAAACATTTGCACGCTGCGGTTTGGGAGCTTGACCCATCACGAAATCAAGTCAAATGCCACAACAATATGCCTTAAAGCTTATCTGTCAGAACGTAGCCAGCACTTCAACTTCGCCGTTTTGGCCAGATTTGATTTCGATTTCACGTTCAAAAATCTTCTCACGGTGTTTGGCAACTGCAGAGTAGGTGCCTTCTGCGAGCACCACGGGCGCATAAGCTCCGATGCTTTCAAACAGCAGCTCACCGGATTCGGTGAACACCGACCATGACGTGTCGGCCAGTGCCTCGCCGCCTTTGGCTGAGACCAATTTCAGAATAACCTCAGCGGCGCGGTGCTGGACAGTGGCTTCGGTTATAACGCCAGCTTCCACCCGAACATCTGTCCGCATAATGGCGTTTACCGCACCATAGGTTGAAACGATGTGGTAGGCGCCGCTGTTGAGCCTTACGACGGTGCCAGGCGCAACGCCACCAACGATTAAGCGGCGTTCGCCATCGGCAGCGGCTTCAACTTCGTAAATTGAAAATTTTAATTTAAACGGCGGTATTGCGGTGCCTGTGGTCTCAGTAGCATTAAGCGCCAAGCCGCCAGCATCCATCACCAGTATTTCTTCAACGGGTTTGTCTTCGATGATCACGCGCTTAGTAGCACCGGCGCGACCAAAGGCGGCGTGAACCAAATATTCGCCGGGAGCAAGCAGAATATCTGTTGAGCCGCCGCTGGCTTTGGCGGCCAGTTTCAATTTACCGTCTGCATCCGGCGTTGCATCAAATACGCGCCAGATCATGCCGCTTTCAATTGGGTCGCCATCATCGGTTAATGTCGCTGAAATGCGCAAGCTGCCGACCGGCAGAACCTCTGGCGCAGGTGCTTCCACTTTCTTTTTAGCATCAGATTTTGGCAAATTCAGTTTTGGCAAATCAACCTCAACGCTTTGTGTGTGGGCCGCAGTGGTCAGCGCCATCATCAACAGGATCAACAAAGCGGGAAAAGTGCGCAAAAATTTCATGCACCTTTGAAGCCTTTTAGCGCGGCAAATTCAAGGCTCGCTTGAAACAACCAAGGATGGATGCAATTAAACTGGAGTGAATGAGAAGAGTATTCAAATGAGTCCCGACGCCGCTGCCATAAAGTTTCTTGAAACCCGCCAATCCATTCCCGTATCGCAAATCGCTGAACCGGGGCCGGATGAGGCAACTTTGGCGAAAATACTGGAACTGGCCTTGCGCGTGCCAGACCATGGCCGCTTGGAGCCTTGGCGCTTTATCCTTTATCGCGGCGCTGCGCGGGATTTGGCCGGCCAGCACATTGCCGAACGGTTAAATGAGCGTGACGGCCCATTGCCCGCCGATGTGTATGATCGTGAGTTAAAGCGCCTGTCGCGTGCTCCTTTGGTTATTGGAGTTGTCTCCTGTCCAAAACCGCATGAGCGCATTCCGGAATGGGAACAGTTTTTATCAGCAGGCGCAGTTGCCGCGAATATCAATTTTGCCGCGCGTGCTTATGGTTTTGTATCCAACTGGGTAACCGGCTGGTTTGCCGATGACCGCGAAGCAATGCGGCGCTTGGGCGTTGGGACACACGAGCGAATTGCCGGTTTTGTGCACGTCGGCACGTTCAACCAACCTTTCCCCGAAAGGCCTCGTCCGGAGGTTGCAAAACTGGTCAGGGAATATAGCGGCCCGTATTCCGACTGATTTATAGCCGAACCTTGGCATAAAGCCTGAACGCCCGCTAAATTTTCCCTTTGACCGGCCAAATGGCCATGATAAGGAGCGGCGCGCTACACCGTCTGGCACCAAATTATGCCGGTCGATGCGGGTATGGTGGAATTGGTAGACACACCAGATTTAGGTTCTGGCGACGCAAGTTGTGGGGGTTCGAGTCCCTTTACCCGCACCAAGCCTCACGGCAGCGCAAGATTTTTCGATGTCGCTTTTCGTAGCGGCGATAACTGTTTGAAAGCACAAAGGTTACCCCCATGCAGGTTACAGAAACGCTCAATGCCGGGTTGAAGCGCGAAATCAAGGTCGTTGTCCCCAAAATTGATCTCGCTGCAAAGCTTGAGAGCCGTTTGCATGGTGCTAAAGACCGCGCCAAAATCAATGGCTTCCGCCCCGGCAAAGTGCCAGTCGCTCATTTGCGCAAAATGTACGGCAAAAGCTTTATGGCCGAAGTCGTAAACGAAATTCTGTCTGATGCGCCAAAGTCTTTGATTGCAGAACGCGGCGAAAAGCCTGCAATGCAGCCGCAAATTACCATGTCAGAAGACGAAAAAGAAGCCGAACGCGTGCTGAATGGCGAATTGGATTTTGAATTTGCGATTGCTTACGAAGTAGTGCCGACCTTTGAATTGATTGATCATTCTAAAATCGCGATCACCCGCGACGTTGTGGAAATTCCAGACAGCGATGTTGAAGACCAGGTCAAGATCGTTGCCAAATCAGCGCAGACTTTCGGTGAGAAAAAAGGTAAGGCTGCCAAAGACGACCGTGTGACGATTGATTACCTTGGCAAAGTCGACGGTGTGGCCTTTGACGGTGGCACTTCCGAAGATGCGCAACTTATTCTTGGTTCAAACCAATTCATCCCTGGCTTTGAAGACCAATTGGTCGGCGTGAAAGCCGGCGATGAAACAGTGATCAATGTGACTTTCCCCGAAGCCTATGGTGCAGCCAATCTGGCCGGCAAAGCAGCCACCTTCGACATTAAAGTGAAATTGGTTGAGAAGGCCGAAGAACTTGTAATTTCTGATGAGACCGCCGTTTCGCTTGGGATGACAGACTTAGCCCATCTGAAAAAGGTCGTTCGCGAGCAGATTGAAAGCCAGTACGGTAACGTGACCCGCCAGCGCATCAAACGCGCAATTCTCGACAAATTAGACGCTGAATATACGTTTGAAGCCCCGCCAAGCATGGTTGAAGCTGAGTTTGGTAATATCTGGCGCACAATAACGATGGAACTCGAGCAGAACGGCAAGACTTTTGCTGACGAAGACACCACTGAGGAAGCCGCCCGTGCCGAATATATGAAACTGGCTGAACGCCGTGTGCGCCTTGGCTTGGTGCTGTCGCAAATTGGCGAAGGCGCAAATGTTGAAGTGACGGAAGACGAGACACAACGCGCTTTGTTTGAGCAAGTGCGCCGTTATCGAGGGCAAGAGCAGCAAATTTTTGAATTCTATCAGAAAAATCCGGAGGCGATTGCCTCACTTCGCGCGCCAATTTTTGAAGAAAAAGTCATCGATCATTTGCTGGGCCTTGTGACCGTCAAAGATAACAATGTCACCAAGGACGAGTTGATGGCGCTTGAAGCCGCTGATGAAGACAAAGCAGCTGGCGGCGATACAGCAGAAAAGCCGAAAAAAGCCGCGGCTAAAAAGAAAGCTAAAGCAGAGTAATCACCCGATAGGTTGAATTTGAAAAGCCGCCCGAAGATGATTTCTCAGGCGGCTTTTTTGTTATGAAACTATAGCGTTGCAGCTGAAAATTATAGCAATGCTTTATGTATGGCGCGCTCCATCGCGTCCCAATCCTCATGGTATTGGGTGTGCAGCGGCGGTACTGGTAGCGGCCCGTCAAACTCCCTGAATGCCATATACTGGAACAGATGCGTGTCCGGCGCATGTTCAAAAACAGAATCATGGTTGTGCGCCAGATCATCTATAAACGCGACGCTAGGGCGGCCTTTGGCCAAGTGAGCAACGCTATGGCCTTTGTCACTCTCCACCGTCAAAATTGGAAATGGCACACCGATTTCACGCATAAAGGTGACGCGCTCTTCGCGGTGCGCGTGCGGCATCGCAGTCAGCAGCACGACATCGAAGTGTTTACTCAAGCGGTTCAGTGCGGGCAGGGCCCCGGTCACCAAATCCTGCCAGTCAGCTTGTGTGACAAAGAAATGGCTTAGCAGCCGGAACACTTCCGGACCTTCTGCCGGTATATCTGCGCCTTTTGGAAATACATTACCTGTGAGTTTGTAGGTTTCGGTGCGCAACACGAAGCCGTGGTGATCAAGATAATCCTTAAAAGGCTGAACGAAGTTGAGGATCACCTCGTCAATGTCACTCACGACCAAAGGTCGTGACCCATTTTCCAAGGCTTCGAGCTGGGTGCGGGCTTCATCATCAATCATAGGTCAAAATCCAGTTTTTATTTCAAGCGTCGGGTCGCCGCCCGGTATGATGCGATAGGCCAAAGCAACGCTAAGCGGGTGTAAATTTTCAGCCTCGCTGAATGCAACTATCGCGTCTTCGTCATTCAAGTAATGTGCCAAAACGCCCGCCAAAAATCCTGGCGCGGCGGTAGCTTCCCGGGCATTACCGACGTCAAAACCCGATAAGCCAATGAAACGCTGCATCCGTTCGTCATCAGCAACCAGAAACATAAACGCCTGCGTTGCAATGTTTTCAGCCTCGGCGATGGTCATTCTGGTCTGCATGCGCGGCTTCATACGTCCCTCCGCCAAAATTGTTCTTTCATCAATAAAATCGGCTTATCTTAAAGGTCAAGAATCACAGTCAATCTAAAGCGCAGAACGCATCCATGCCAAAGACAATTATGATTGTTGAAGACAATGAGCTGAACATGAAGCTGTTTCGCGATTTGATCGAGGCTGCCGGGTATCTGTCAGTCGGCACGGCCAACGGTTTTGATGCGCTGGATTTAGCGCGCCTGCACCACCCCGATTTGATTTTGATGGATATTCAATTGCCCGGCGTTTCCGGGCTTGAGGTCACGCAATGGTTGAAACAAGACGATGAACTTCGGATGATTCCGGTCATTGCTGTAACTGCTTTTGCCATGAAGGGCGATGAAGAACGCATCCGGCGTGGTGGTTGCGAAGGCTATATCTCAAAACCCATTTCCGTCGGCCCGTTTATTGAAACTCTTCGATCATTTCTCGGCGATGCGTGAGGCACAAATGTCGGCTAGCATAATTTACATCACAGATAATCCGGCTCGTGCAGAAGCCTTTAAGGCCATTTGCGCCGGTGAAAATTATGAGCTGGTAATTTCAATGGCAGAAGATCATCCAAACTTCTCCAATTATGAACTTATTTTTTGCGATGCGGCGATTACGCTGAAATCGGAAGATGCTTCCAACATACGTCCTATTGTTGCTGTCTATGATGCCGCTAGTGCATCAGAATTGCAGGCGGCAAC